>CALDIE010000050.1 GCA_937901625.1 uncultured Lachnospiraceae bacterium | reverse complement strand
ACGCTGTCCGCGCCATTTTGGAGGAGGATCCTCCTTTGATCGACACTCCCTTTTTGGAAGAAAAGATCCCAGTTCTTTTATATACCGCTGCCGTTTCCTCTTTTGAGGTATTACGCTACCTGGTGGAATACTCGCGTTCAAGCCTCGATCTCTTTGATGCCGACAGACGCAATGTCTTACACTATGCCGTTTTGTCGGGGGATGCAGTACGCTGTGATTATCTTATCCTCCGTTGCGGAATGGATCCGCTCTCTGCCGATCGGAATCTCTTAACGCCCTATGAGGAAATATGGAATATGCAGACGGATGAAGGACTTCAAAACACACTCTCCCTCTTTCCAAAAGAGATCGCGTTGACTCTTTCCATTACTGCCAAGTCCGCGAAAGAAGTCTGTCAGACAATGGAAAAATACGTCGGATGTCCATACCCCGACATGATCCACAATCCCATACGCAGAGGTTTCTTCCCCGATCCGTCCATCGTACGCGTCGGAGATGATTATTATATGGTCAATTCCTCTTTTATCTTCTTCCCCTGCATCCCCGTCTCCCACTCGGTAGACCTCGTGCACTGGAAGATCATAGGATATGCCATCACCGATCCGGCCTGTGCAGGGCTCGATCATCTCGAAGGTGGCCGCGGCTATTGGGCACCGGATATCTCCTATGATAAGGGCACATTTTATATCACGGCCACCTACCGGCTTAACGACGATTCTACCACCTACCGCCGTCAGATCGTGGTTTCCTCCAAGGATCCCGCCGGTCCCTACAGCGCTCCCTCCTTTATCGAAGAAGACGGGATCGACCCCTCCATCTTCCACGAAGACGGACGCCATTACATGCTCTTAAACCGCGGTGCCAGGATCTTTGAATTATCCGAAGATTGTAAAAAACAGATCTCAGAGGCAACACTTTTATACTACGGACATCAAAAACACGCCCCGGAAGGCGCGCATTTATTAAAGAAGGACGGTTATTACTATCTCTTTCAGGCGGAGGGCGGAACCGGCATCGGCCACCGCATCAGTGTATCGAGGAGCACAAAACTCTTTGGTGTCTACGAGCCCTGCCCTTACAATCCCATCATGCGCCAGCACGATCCGGAAGCGGCGATCCAGCGTTGCGGACACGGCAAACCCGTCTGCACTCCGCAGGGTGACTGGTACATCGTCTATCTCTGCGGGCGGATGTTAGATAAAAAATACAGTATTTTAGGTCGCGAGACCGCTATCGATCCCATCACCTGGACTGCTGACGGCTGGCCGATCGTAAATAAATTAAAGGGTCCGAGTGCCCTGCAGCCCGCTCCCGCTTTAAAGATGGGACTCCCCGTAAGGAAGGAAGACGAACCCTTCACTCCGATCGACCCGCTCGAATGGGTTACGCCGCGCACACCGGCTCCGGACGGAGTAAGATACCAAAACTCAGCTTTTGTTTTGCGATCCTCTTCTGTTCCCATGGAAAGAAAGGAAGCAAAAAATATATTGTTGACCAGACAGATCGCCTTTTCCCTTACCGCTCTTGCCGGGATCAGAATCCCGGTGCTAAACGACGGATGCGAGGTGGGACTGACCGCCTATTATGATGAAAATACCTGGTGTAATCTCGCTATCTATGTAAAAGATCATAAAACCCATGCGGCGATACGCGAACACATCGGTCTCTCAACAGACGAACACAATACGCAGGTGCTGGACATCGAAAGCGGCAACCTATTCCTTTCCATGGAGGTAAAGGGATTATGGCGAAGATTCTCCATCAGGAAAAGGTTAGATTCCTCTCCCGTCTATCAGGCTGTCGCGGATAATGTGTATTATCTTTGCGATGAGGGAATCTCCATGGGTAAACGCTTTACCGGAGCTATGATGGGGGTCTACGGATACAGCGAAACAGAACCTTTTACATATCAGTTATATTCCTTTAAGATTTCGAAGAAGGGCGACAAATAAAAAACAATCGCACCGGACAAAACTGCCCGGTGCGATTGTTTTATACTTTAGGGAGGATGTAAGTAAATGTAATGTGCGGCAATTACCGTTATCAGCGATTTGCTTTAACGATCTCGGCTGCCTCCGCAACCTTTGCCTTGATGCCTTCAAAATCTCCGGCCTTGATCATGTCACCCTTAACCATCCAGGATCCGCCACAGCAGAAGATCTTATCAGACTTCAAATATTCTACAACGTTCTCAGCGTTGATACCGCCTGTAGGCATTACCTTCAAAGAGGTAAGTGCCGCAGTGATGGCCTTGATCATCTTCAATCCGCCGGCATTCTCAGCGGGGAAGAACTTCACATGGGTAAGACCTAACTTAACGGCTGCCATCATCTCGCTGGCAGTCTGTGTTCCGGGACAAACCGGGATGTCTTTCTCCAGACAGTACTTAACGATCTCCTCGTCAAATCCGGGTGCTACGATAAATTTAGCGCCTGCTGCTACTGCACGATCAACCTGCTCGATCGTCAAAACAGTCCCTGCTCCAACCAGCATATCAGGGAAGTTCTCTGCCATGATACGGATGGACTCCTCAGCTGCTGCGGTACGGAATGTTACCTCTGCCGCAGGAAGACCGCCTTCCATCAATGCTTCGCCAAGGGGCTTAGCATCCTTTGCGTCATTTAATACAACCACGGGAATGATCCCTACTTCTTCAAACTTCTTAAATACTGCGTCTGCCTTTGCGCTCATCTTCTGTTCCTCTTCTCTTTCCCGTCCCAAGCGGACGACTCGTCATCTTATCTCTTTACTCTGGCTCCTGCGCCACCCATGATAGCCTCTACCTCGGACTGGCTTGCCATGGATGTATCTCCCGGTGTGGTCATAGCCAATGCGCCGTGTGCTGCACCATAGTTAACAGCCTTCTCCGGATCGCCGGTGCTCATCAGTCCGAATACAAGACCGGATGCGAAGGAATCGCCACCACCTACACGATCCATGATCTCAAGACCATCATACTCCTTGGACATGAAGATCTGTCCGTCTGCCCAACAGATTGCTTTCCAGTCATTAACTGTAGCGGTCTTAACGGTACGAAGCGTGGTAGCAACAACCTTAAAGTTAGGATAGGTCTGTGCTGCGTTGTTGATCATCTTCTTGTAACCGTCCAGATTGAGTGCCTTTAAGTTCTCATCGTTTCCTTCGATCTGGAAGCCGAGGCAAGCGGTAAAGTCCTCCTCGTTACCGATCATAACGTCTACATACTTGGCAACTTCCTTATTCACTTCCTGAGCCTTCTCAAGACCACCGATCGCGCTCCACATGGAAGGACGATAGTTCAGGTCGTAAGAAACGACTGTGCCGTACTTCTTGGCAGCCTTGCAGGCAGCGATAACCGTCTCACAGGCCTGCTCGGAAAGTGCCGCGTAGATACCGCCGGTGTGCAGCCAGCGAACCCCAAGCTCTCCAAAGATATAATCAAAATCGAAATCAGCAGGTGTTGCCTGGCTGATAGCGGTATTTGCTCTGTCGGAGCATCCTACGGCACCGCGGATACCGAATCCTCTCTCAGTGAAGTTCAGACCGTTACGGCAAACACGACCGATACCGTCTGTCTTCTTCCAGCAGATCAGAGAAGTATCAACACCGCCCTGCTCGATCAGATCCTTCATAAGTTTGCCGACTTCATTGTCAGCGAATGCGGTGATAACTGCTGTATTTAAGCCGAAGCACTTGTGCAGACCACGGATAACATTGTACTCTCCGCCACCTTCCCATGCAGTAAAGCTTCTGGCTGTACGGATCCTTCCCTCACCGGGATCCAGGCGAAGCATGATCTCGCCCAGGGATACCGCATCAAACTTGCAATCTTTACGATCTCTTAACTGTAAATCCATTTTGTGACCTCCCTAAGTCTTTTTACGGCAACACTCTGTGCCTCTTTGTGGTTTCAGTGTCTTTTCGTGGTTTCATATTATGAAACAAATGTTTTGTCCTGCGTTTCATATTATGAAACCGAATTTCGTTATGTGAAATATCTTAATTCCATAATAAATCACTTTTTTTCTTTGTCAAGCCAATTTTGTGCATATTTTGTACACTTTTAAAAACATTTACAAATTATACAAAAACAGGATGTCATCTTCATGAAAATCACCTATAGTTTCATATAGTGAAACTGTGTAGACTATATTAGTGATATGACCCTTAGCTCAAACAGGAGAATACATTATGGAGCAGCAATTTTTCGATACAAATTCATCCGGGCATACTTCCGAAGAGAAAAATCCGATCCAGGTAGCCGATCGTCTGTTTCAGACATTGGAATATCTGGCAGATCACGGAAGCAGCGCGCTTTCCGAGATCTCCGATTCTCTCGCTCTTAACAAGAGCACCGCGCACAGGATCCTGTCCTCTCTTCAGTACATGGGCTATGTTACGCAAAATGAAGAAAACGGTCATTATGAACTCAGTTTCAAGATTGCTGATCTATCGGAACGGATGTTAAGTCATGTGGATGTGATCGGGATCGTGCGCCCTCATCTTCAAAGCCTTATGGAAACCTGCGGGGAGACCGTCCATCTGGTCCGCCGTGAAGGAAATATGTGTGTCTATATCGCCAAGGTAGAGGCAACAAGAAACAACATACACATGGTATCTCATATCGGAAGCAGTATTCCCTTCTACTTATCTTCCGTCGGCAAGGCTCTCGCCGCCAATATGACTACCGAGGAAGTACAGCGTCTATGGGAACAGACTGCGATCCGCCGTATGACTTCCTATACCATCACCAATATCAATGATTTTCTGGATGCTTTAGAGACCGTACGCCGCAAGGGCTACGCGCTCGACAATGAAGAAAACGAAACCGGTGTACGATGCATCGGTGCCGCGCTCTCCATCGGCGGTAAAAGCACGGAATACGCCTTCAGCATCTCACTTCCCATCAATCGCATGGACAACGACCGTATCAGCGAACTGTCCGAATATATTCTCAATACAAAAGCCGCCATCGAAGCTTCCTTCAATGGCGGCATAAAGTGATCACTCATCCGTTATTTTGCCCGAACAAATAAAAACCATTCAACCGTCTTTACAATTCCCCGAGCAGCTGCGGGATGTTTTTCTTACCAAATAACACCTTACCGAAAGCAGTCTTATTTGGCGCTCTCTTTCTTAGCAAGAATTTCCGTAAACTTCTTTGCGTTTTCCAATGCGTTCCCGCGAAATACAGCGGATCCGGCCACGATCACGTTAGCGCCAAGATCGATAAAGTGTTCCACATTGTCGGTCTTTACGCCGCCGTCCACTTCAATATCAACATCGTAACCGCTCTCTTCGATCATCTTTTTTAATTCGGGGATCTTCTCCGCGCATTCCGGAAGGTAACTCTGCTCTCCGAATCCGGGGTGAACTAACATCACTACGACCTGATCGATCTTTCCGATGTACGGTCTTACATGTTCCACGCTCGTCTCGGGGCTGATCGCCAATCCGACTTTAACGCCTCCATCGCGGATTGCCTTGATGGCTGCATCCACATCCCGAACTGCCTCTACATGTACCGAGATCAGATCGGCACCGCAGCGTACAAAATCATCGATATAACGTTCCGGTTCGGTAACCATAAGATGCACGTCCAGAAACAGATCCGTTACGGCGCGTACACAGCGTAACACAGGCATACCGAACGATATAGATTTTACAAAGATGCCGTCCATGACATCAAAGTGAAGATAATCAGCCCCACCTTTTTCGGCACAGGCAATCTCCTCTCCCAATCTGACAAAATCAGCCGACAAAATGGATGGTGAAAAATGTAACATAACGCTCCTCTCCCGCACCCGCTGTTCTTATCGGGTACCCCTTTTCACTGCGTAACCCCCATTTCACCATAACCCCTCTACGGTCTAAAACCGTTTTCTGTTCTTCTGTTCTTCATAGATCAATCGGTAGTTTTCATAGCGCACCTTGCTGATGCCTTTGTCCGACGCATCCTTTTTCACGGCTGCTTTTACCGCGCAATCCGGTTCATGCGTATGAGAACATTCCATAAAGCGGCATTTCCCCTCATAATCAAAAAACTCCGGGTAATACGCCTTCACATACATTTCATCCAGATCAAAAAGCGAAAGAGCCGTAAATCCCGGCGTATCCATCAGATAGGATCCCTCTTCCATCCCCTCGATCTTAAATAATTCCGAGTGTCTGGTCGTATGCCGACCCCGTCCGAGTTTCTTACTGATCTCCCCCGTATCTGCCATGGCCTCCGGGCAAAAGCGGTTTAAGATCGTCGACTTTCCGACACCGCTGGGACCTGCTAACATTGTCGTTTTCCCGCAAAGTAAGTCCGACAGTTTTTTAAATCCTTTTTCCTCTTTTGCAGAGATTGCCACAAGTGTTACACCGGCATCTCTGTAGATACTCGTCAAGTACTCTGTCTCTTCTTTCGTAACAAGATCCGTCTTGTTAAAGCATAAGATCACGGGAATATCCTCTGATGCAATGGTGATCAAAAAGCGATCCAAAAGTGTCAGATTCGGATCCGGATGCGCGCAGGCAAAGACCACCAGCGCCTGATCGATATTGGCCGCCTCCGGACGTATCAGGGAGTTATCCCTCTCCAAAAGATCGGAAACACTGCCGGTCTTAGTGCTTTCGTCGAGGATCTCGATCTCAACACGATCGCCCACGAGCGGTTTTTTTCCATCTTTTCGAAAGATCCCCCTGGCACGACATTCGTAAATGCCGGCTCCGGCAACATCCACATAATAGAATCCGCCGATCCCTTTTATAATGCGTCCCTTGATCGCACTATCCTCTCTCATGTATCCAACCGTCACCTGTTCTACTGCTTAGCGAAATTCACTACCGTCGGACCGTCTGTCTTTGTCACCTGAACGCTTTGTGTCGTGACATTTCCCCAATCATCCGTTGTCGACTGTTCTTCATTTACGTAGTAGGTCACATAGAGCTGACCTCTGGGCATATTATAAATACCGCTCACATTTACGGTCACGGGGAAGGAACGGGTCACCGTCGCATACAGCTGGGTACCGTCTGTTCCGTAGAGAACGACTGCCGCGTCTCCGCCGGTATAATCAGCGGGAGAATTGACAAGCATGGTGCAGGTATAGTAAGCCGGCTCCAAACCTTTACTTAAACGCAGCTCCACAACCGTTCCGGTCCGGACCGTCGTACCCTGCGAATAGCTCTGGTACATG
>CALDIE010000049.1 GCA_937901625.1 uncultured Lachnospiraceae bacterium | reverse complement strand
AACCGTCAGGAGATGAATGGAGAGAACGGTGAGCGTCCGGAGATGAACGGGGAGATGAACGGCGAGCGTCCGGAGATGAACGGAGAGATGAACGGTGAGCGCCCTGAGATGAACGGAGAGATGAACGGCGAGCGACCGGAGATGAACGGGGAGATGAACGGTGAGCGTCCGGAGATGAACGGGGAATTTCCCGGAATGAACGGAGAATTTCCGGGAGGAAACAATTCGTCCGCATCCGGAAACTGAACGGGTAATGACAAGCGGAGCGTAAATCTGTTATAATGGGCAAGTAGTAACAGAATCATAACAGTGATACAAGGAGGATAATGAATATGTTTACACAGATACAGTTACCCTACGCGTACGACGCTCTGGAACCGTACATTGACGCGACAACGATGGAGACCCATCACGGAAAGCATCATGCCACTTACACAACAAACTTTAATGCTGCTGTGGAAAAGGCAGGCTTGAGCGATAAGACCGTAGAAGAGATCCTGGGAAATCTGGACAGTGTGGAAGATGCGGCCGCACGGACGGCTTTACGCAATAACGGTGGCGGGTTCTACAATCATAATCTTTACTTTGAAATCCTGTCGCCTTCCCCCGCAAAGGCACCGGAAGGGGCACTTGCGGCAAAGATCGATGAGACATTCGGAAGCCTCGATGCGCTTAAAGAGCTTCTGACACAGAATGCCGTAGGACAGTTTGGTTCCGGATGGGCGTGGCTTTCCGTAGCAAAGGACGGATCGCTCGTTGTTGGAAAGACCGGCAATCAGGATAATCCTCTGATGGAAGGTCTTACACCGATTTTGGGAATCGACGTATGGGAGCATGCATATTATCTTAAGCATAAAAATTTAAGAGGTGCTTACGTTAAGGACTTCTTTGAAGTACTTGACTGGAAGAAAGTATCCGAGCTCTATGATAAGGCGATCGGCTGATCAAAGATCTTTTTCATAAAATGATCATTGCCCGGAGATCATCAGGTTTTTAAAACAGACAGTATCCCTCCCCCGGCAGACAGGTAATTAAACCTGCGCTGCTTTGGAGGGATTTTTTACGGGAAGGACGGCGCAGTTTAGATGTCACGAATTGCTCCGCCTGTTCGTGTTTCGCGGATCAAAAGGTCATAACATCATCATTATATTGGTGGAATAAATAAAAGATTCGTAGTAGAATATATATGTCCCCGATTCTTCGCAAGAGCAGAGAAATGCCTGTCAGAGTATCTGTTATCTGTGTCCGGTTCCAAACATATGAGATGCGCTGAGAACACGAGATAGTCGGGGATTTTTCATTGAATAAAGTATGTACAGGGAGAAGGAGAAAATGGCGCATAAGTTAGAAGACAGGATCAATTCGCTGGTAGACCTTTATATGGAGGATTATGCCGGCGGAAAAGACATCGATAAGGTGGATACATTCGATCATCCGGATCAGGAGACGATCGTAGGCATACTCGATAAACTCAGAAGGATCGTTTTTCCGGGGTATTTTAAAAACCGTTCTTTTAAGATCTACACAGTTCGCAATGATATCACGATGCAGCTTGAGGATATCATCTTCCATCTGATCCGTCAGGTGGTGGTAGTCCTTCAATACAGTGAAAAATACTGCGGAACATCGGAAGAGGTCAGAGAAGAGGCGGCGGAGGAGATCGTCTTCGCCTTTTTAAAACAGATTCCAAAGATCAGGGCTTATATAGAAACGGATGTACAGGCAGCCTTTGACGGAGATCCCGCGGCCTTTTATAAAGATGAGATCATCTTTTCCTATCCGGGATTATACGCGATCTTTGTCAATCGTATTGCGCATGAGCTTTACCTGTTAAATGTGCCGCTGATCCCGCGTATCATGACGGAGCATGCCCACAGTCTGACCGGGATCGACATCAATCCGGGCGCTACGATCGGCAAGTATTTCTTTATAGACCATGGGACAGGCATCGTGATCGGAGAGACGACGGTGATCGGCGACAATGTTAAGGTATATCAGGGCGTTACGCTCGGTGCCCTTTCGACGAAGGGCGGCAGGAGTCTTAATAATAAAAAGCGTCACCCGACGATCTGCAACAACGTTACGATCTATTCCGGAGCGTCGATCTTAGGCGGTGAAACGGTGATCGGTGAAGATGTTGTGATAGGAGGAAATGCTTTTATCACGAAATCGGTCCCGGCCGGTTCCAGGATCAGTATGCGTAACCAGGAGCTCGTGGAAGAGTAAAAGAGAATCTTTCTACATAAAAAAAGATCCTGCCTCCCACACAGATAAGCGAGTGGGAACGAAGGATCTTTTTCAAAGGGAGAGATATCCATTATTTTGAGGATTCCTCAATCGGTGTATTTGTATTATTGATAAGTTTCTGCAGTTGGCGGTTGCTTCCGATGATCATGGCCAGAGCGATCTTGATGATATCCGGTATGATAAAAGGAAATACGCACCAGGATAAAGTCGCGATCAGTCCCGCCTTGGAACCGTCTTCACTTACATAGATAGCGTTGAACCATACCGTTCCGATCGCGTAGCAGGCGATCAGTCCGAGCAACATCGAAATCGCGTACATCCAATTCTTCCTGCCGACCCATTTTTCAAAGGCCCACATGATCAGAGCGCTTGCGATAAAGCCTATGATATAGCCGCCGGTAGAGCCCAGGATGACGCCGAATCCGCCGGAAAAGCCGGCAAATACGGGTACGCCTATGGCACCGAGCAGAATATAGACAAGAACGGATAAAGTGCCGCGCTTACCGCCTAAAAGCCGGACAGCGAGGAATACGGCAAAGGTCTGCAGGGTAAAAGGAACGGTCGTCGGAATACTGATCCAGGAACAGATCGCCATCAGAGCCGCGAAAACGGCGATGTAGACGATATCGATCGTTTTAAAAGAAGAAGTACTTACAGATTTGGTTTGTGTTTCCATAGTATATAGTTTCCTCCTGATATGAAGATAGTTCTCCTGTGGGATGAACCCAAGGATTCCATGAGGGATATCTTCTGTGGTAGGAAGATAGTTCCCCGGATGGGATGCATCCCTTGAAAGGGAGAGTTTGACAACGGGAATCATAGCATGAAGGAAATAGATTGTCAACCGAACAATACATCGAGTTGACAATATAAAGATATCAAAGGATAATACCTTAGATCAGGTGAAAAGAGCGATAAAGCGGAAAGATGCAAGCCGCAGACACCGATACAGACGTAAATAGGGAGATGAGAATTTGACTGAAAAAAAATGGATATGGCTTTTTGTGCTTGCGCAGGTCATAAGTTCCTTTTTTCTTTTTTCAGGATGCGGAAAAGATGAGGAAGTAGTGGTTGATGAAAATGTAATGCGAACCTTTTATGCAGACAGGGAAACGCCGGGAGAATCGATCAGTGAGGATCGTGCCGCACAGGCGGAAATATTGGCAGCCGAAGAAGCTTCAAGAAAGCCGCAGAGGGTTTCTTTAAAGGAAGAAGAGTTACAGGAGTGGAAGGAAGCGTTGGAGTCCTCTTACGGCTTGCTTCTGTCTTCGTATGATTCGCCCGAGGAGATTGACTGGAACGAAGTCTGCTACGACGGGATCCCCGGCCAGGAGGAACAGATCACGGATGCGGAAATGGAGACTTTGGCGGAAGTGATCCATATGGATGAGATCTACACCGGCGTGACCAGGATCAGCAACGAAAATATGGAAGGCTATGTGATCGAGATCACGGGAACCGATTATAAAGATGCAACAAGGCCGTTATCATGGATATATCTTGAACAATATGATGCATGGTATTTTCTGCACGGAGATACTAATTATATGGCGTTTGATGTGGTAGAGGGAGAGAGAGACGGAAATCGTATCACCTTGCATTGCAGACCGGAGCAACCGCTTTTCGGAGAAGTATACCTTGATTACGAACTGGTGATCCGTGGAAGTACGGAATCGTGGCATGTAGTCAGCAACCATCTGTTGTGGCAGGAGAGCGAGGATCTTTTGGATTTCTATGTGACCGATCGCCTGGGAGAAAAGGAATCGGAGCTTGCGATCTATAGGGATGCCTCAGGCGTAGTGTATCCGGTGGTTTTTGAAGGAGACCATTTCGTGAATGCGCTCTATTATCCCAACGACGAAAACAGTCCTTCAAGGGTGCGTTTTTCTGTACTTGATATTGCAGTGGATGATTTTGATCTGGACGGAAGAAATGATATTCTCCTCTGTTCCCGTTATGACGGTCAGGCCAGAGTCAATCTGTACCGTCAGTCGACGGACAGCAGCGGAGATGTCTTTTATATGATGGATTTTGATACGGAAAGCCTGATGGGACCGTATGTGGTGGATCAGTCATCGATCACGGCGGATAAGGTGCGAAGGATTTTACTCGGAAACGCCAAAAACGGGCAGTTTGCGGATTATAAGGAAGGCTACCGCGCGGTAGCCAAACTCTACGGGCTTTACCAGGATATGGCGGTATACGCGTTGATCGACTTTGACGGGGACGCCACGCCCGAATTGCTGACGGGGATACAGGACTATCAGTTCAGCATGTATACTTTCCGGGACGGACGGGTGTACCGGGTGATCGACAACTGGGCGTACGGTGCTGCCGGGATCGAAGCGTATGAATATTTGCCGGGAGAAAACCTGATACGAAATGTCCGCTCGGACATAGAAGGAAAGCAGACATTTGTAACATGGATGTCCGTAGGGGAGGACGGGATCGTACGGACACTGCAGACCATAGAAGTCATCAATTTCGATGACAGAAACGGCGACGGATTCCCGGATGAAAACGAGCCGTTTTTGAGGACGGGGGCGATCTATCTATTAAACGGTGAGGAGATCACACATGAAAGGTATGAGGAGATGACCGCCGGGGACTACGAGAACCTGAACGGAACGATCGGCTACGGTGCGCTTACAAGTCTCCTTCGCTAGGGGAGCGACAGGAAGAGACCGCGTTCAGCCGCCTTTAACGGACTTGAATTTTCAATGTCGATATGATACAGTAATCAACGGTTTTTTATGTTATTTATGAAGGGAAAAGGATCATGAGTACTATTTACAGAGATGTCACACTCGATCAGATCGGGGAGGACAAGATAGGACAAAACGTCAAAGTAGCAGGATGGATAGAGAATATCAGAGATCACGGCGGCGTATCTTTTGTGGATTTGAGAGATATGTATGGTGTGATCCAGGTGGTTATGAGAGATACGACTCTTTTAGACGGACTGACAAGAGAGGATTGTGTTTCCATTGAAGGACCGGTGGAGAAGAGATCCGAGGATACATACAATCCTAAGATCCCTTCCGGAACGGTGGAGGTGGAGGCGAAGAGTGTCACCGTGCTCGGAAAAGTATATCGTCAGCTTCCTTTTGAGGTGATGACCTCCAAGGAGATCCGTGAGGATGTCCGTCTGAAATACAGATATCTGGACCTTCGTAATCAGAAAGTTAAGGATAATATGATCTTCCGTTCGAATGTGATCACATTCCTTCGTCAGAAGATGGTGGAGTTGGGATTTTTGGAGATCCAGACGCCGATCCTTTGCGCGTCTTCCCCTGAGGGAGCACGGGATTATATCGTTCCTTCCAGAAGATTTAAGGGAAAGTTTTACGCATTGCCCCAGGCACCTCAGCAGTACAAGCAGCTGTTGATGGTATCCGGATTTGATAAGTATTTCCAGATCGCGCCCTGCTTCAGAGATGAGGATGCGAGAGCCGACCGTTCTCCCGGAGAGTTTTACCAGCTCGATTTTGAGATGAGCTTCGCGACGCAGGAAGATGTATTTAAGGTTGGCGAGGAAGTGCTGACGTCAACATTTGAAAAGTTCGCTCCCGAAGGCGCTGTGATCACACAGGCACCGTATCCGGTCTATTCCTACGCGGAGGCAATGCTTCAGTTCGGTACGGACAAGCCGGATCTGCGCATAGACCTCAAGCTTACCGAAGCCACTGCCATGCTTAAGGGCTGCGGATTCGAGCCCTTTGACACTGCTGATGTGATAAAGGCTGTAGCCGTATACGGCTTTGAGGGATCGAGAAAGGTGATCGACAGGATATGTGCCGATGCCGAGGTGGTATCGGGCGGAAGGAGCTACTGGGTAAAGTGCGGTGATGACGGGGCTTCACTTGCCGGCGGAGTCGCAAAGTTCCTTGCGGATAAGCAGGACGATATCATAAAATCACTTGAGCTTAAGGCCGGTGATGTAGTGTTTATCAGTGCCGGGAGCAGGGGACAGGCATTAAAGACCGGCGGTACTCTGATAAAGACAATAGGGGCTGCCGTACCCGGGCATATGGATAAGGAAGCCTATGAATTTTGCTGGATCGTGGATTTTCCCATGTATGAGATCGGTGAAGAGTCGGGAGAGCTGGAGTTTTGCCACAATCCGTTCTCCATGCCTCAGGGAGGACTTGACCCGCTTAAAAACGAAGATCCTTTAAAGATTCTTGCTTATCAGTATGACCTCGTATGCAACGGCGTGGAGCTCTCATCCGGTGCTGTCAGAAATCATGATCCCGAGATAATGATAGAAGCATTTAAGCTCGTGGGTCTCGGTGAAGAGGATGTCAAATCGAAGTTTCCGGCTATGTACAACGCTTTCTGCTATGGCGCGCCGCCCCATGCGGGCATAGCTCCCGGAGTGGATCGTATGATAATGCTTATAGCCGGTGAAGACTCCATACGTGAGATCATACCGTTCCCGATGAATAAGAATGCCGAGGATCTCATGATGGGTGCTCCTGCCGAGGTAGAGCAGAAGCAGCTTGATGATGTCCATATCGAGATAGTAAGGACGCATGATACAGAGACTCAGTAAAGC
>CALDIE010000048.1 GCA_937901625.1 uncultured Lachnospiraceae bacterium | reverse complement strand
TACAGAAACATTGATAAACTCCGCGAACTGCCGCTGTGTAAGCCCCAATGTCTTTCTCAACTCCCTGACTTCGTCTTTTGTTATTGTTTTAGGCGTTATATAAGATATTTTATTCATAGTTAGCCCTCATAATAATGGTTTTTTTGCTTATTTTACCATTATTTTAAAGGTTTTTTGTCCCTATGTCAAGCTTGATGTCAATTCAGCATGCCAAAAATCAAAGACCCATTCGGAATGCATACTGATATACACTCCAAATGGGATCTTAGTTTTCACATAAATGACCGCTCTATCTTACATGGGATGTATTACACGCGGTTATAATTGATCAGGCAGCCCTTTAAGATGATCTGACGCTCCTCGTCGGTGAGCTCGCCCAGCTTCATCTCGAACTCCTTCAGCTTCTGCCCTTCTGTGTCTACCACATAGGCCTTGATCACCTCGGTCCTATCTTCCACAGCCTTCTTGATGCCGGGGATAAATAAGTAGTCAAGATTCTTAAAGGGAAGGTCACCCTCCTCGATCAGGAAGGGCAGCATACCCCAGTTGATCAGGTTGGAGCGGTAGCGCTTGGTGGCATACTCGTTGGCAATGTTCGCCCAGCCGCCCAGTACCTTCTGGCAGGAAGCCGCCTGCTCTCTGGCCGATCCGTCTCCGGGCTTAACAGCAAAGATGGTGGAACCAACGCCGAGATTTTCATTGGTAAGATTAGCGTCAAACGCCTTCGCTGCCTTAACAGCATCCGCGATCTCCGCATATCCTTCTACGGGATCCCTGCCTTCCTCCAACGCTTTCTGCGCTTTCTGAACTGCCTTGGCACGTCCTACGTACTCCGGATCCTTTCTGGAGAGCGCAAACTCTGCCAGTCCGAGAGGATTACTTCTATAAGAAGAGGTCTCTCCGGAAGGAATGAGCTCGTCGGTGGTCGTTACGGGATCGTGGATCTCGGATACCACCTTTAAGATCAGGTTCTCCGGAAGGGCTACCATTGCGGGCCAGTCCTTGATGTTGGGACCAAACTTCACCTCTATGCTGTCATCAGCCACGTTGTGGGAATCAAAGACACGGTTATCGTAGATGGTCTTATCAAAATGGTACTTATACCTTCCGATCTTCTCGGGCACTTCCGTGGCGGGGGTAAGCTTACCGCGGTTTGCGGCGGTAGCAGCAATGGAACGGGCATCCATCAGCGCAACGGAAGAGATCTGACCGGACTGCAACTTCGAGCCCTCACGGTTCGGGAAATTACGTGTGGAGTGACGGATGGAAAGTTCTCCGTTTGCCGGCGTATCGCCTGCACCGAAGCACGGTCCGCAGAAGGCCGTCTTTAAGATAGCGCCGGTCTGCAGGATCTTTGCCGCGCATCCGTTTTTGATGATCTCCATGTATACGGGAACGGAAGCGGGATAAACACTTAACGTAAACTCATCGGTTCCGATGCTTGCGCCGTCTAAGATATCCGCTGCGGCACAGATATTTTCAAATCCGCCGCCGGCACATCCTGCGATGATACCCTGCTCCACGTAGAGACTGCCACCGCGGATCTTATCGCGCAGGCGGAAGTCTACAGCGCCGTCTAAGCTAACCTTTGCCTTCTGCTCGCAATCATAGAGGATATCCTCCGGGTTGGCATTTAATTCATCAATGGTATACGTGTTGGACGGATGGAAAGGAAGCGCGATCATGGGCTTAACCTGTGAAAGGTCTACCTCCACCACGCCGTCGTAGTACGCAACATTTCCGGGCTTTAACTCCTTAAAGTCATCCGGTCTCTTGTGGATATCGTAAAACTCGCGGATCTCCTCATCCGTCTGCCAGATAGAAGACAGGCAGGTCGTCTCGGTTGTCATTACATCCACGCCGATACGGAAGTCAGCGGAAAGGCTTGCAACGCCCGGTCCAACAAACTCCATTACCTTATTCTTTACGTATCCGTTCTTAAATACAGCACCGATGATCGCCAGAGCCACGTCCTGAGGACCAACGCCTCTCTGAGGTTCCCCCTTTAAGTAAATGGCGATCACGCCCGGCATATCGATATCATATGTCTGCTCCAGGATCTGCTTAACCAGCTCGGGACCGCCCTCTCCCATTGCCATGGTACCGAGTGCGCCGTAACGGGTATGGGAATCGGAACCTAAGATCATACCGCCACCGGTCGCAAGCATCTCTCTCGCGAACTGATGAATGACGGCCATGTGAGGCGGCACATACACACCACCGTATTTCTTGGCACAGGAAAGTCCGAAGACATGGTCATCCTCGTTGATCGTTCCGCCAACCGCGCACAAAGAGTTGTGGCAGTTTGTCAGCACATAAGGTACAGGGAATTTCTTTAAGCCGGATGCCCGGGCTGTCTGGATAATTCCGACAAAGGTAATGTCGTGGCTGGTCAGCTTATCAAACTTGATATTTAACTTCCGGTCATTACCGGACTTGTTGTGCTCCATCAGAATATTGTACGCGATGGTACTCTTTTTTGCTTCTGCCGGATTGGCTGCCGCTCCGGTCTTTGCGAGTACCTCTTTTGCGCCTTCATCCGTAGCCGCGATCAGATCGGTTCCGTTTAAAAGATAAGCTCCCGTTTCATAAAGTTTTACCATAGTCTTACTCCTCTTTCTTTTTCCAATACTGTCCAATGCTGCATGTCCATTCCTCAATCCTGTCACGCAAGCGAATTCTCCCTATTGTAGCACATATTCGGTAAATAAAAAAGTATCCTAAAAAGGGTACCCGGACTTTCATCCGGATACCCCCAAAGTTTCATTTTTCGGATCACGCAAGATCACTTCAGCGCTTCTTTAAGTTTACCTTCTCCAGATGCCAGATGTCCTTTACATACTCCTGGATGGTACGGTCGGATGTAAACTTGCCGGAGCAAGCGGTATTCATGATCGCGCTGTGCGCCCAACTCTTCTCATCGCGGTAAGCGGCTTCCACTCTCTTCTGTGCGTCCGCGTAGGAACGGAAATCCTTTAAGATAAAGTAAGTATCTGCCTTAGATGTGCTCTGTGTATTAAGGAGTGAGTTATACAGCGGGCGGAACAGATCCGGATCCTGCGGAGCGAACGTACCGTTGATCAGCTGCATCAGCACTTTGCGGATGTCCGCGTCGTTGTTAAAGATATCCATCGGGTTGTAACCGCCGAAGTTCTCGTAGCGGATAACTTCATCAGAGGACAGACCGAAGATAAACGCGTTCTCCTCTCCAACTTCCTCTACGATCTCAACATTAGCGCCGTCCATCGTACCGATAGTCACAGCACCGTTTAACATAAACTTCATGTTACCTGTACCGGACGCCTCCTTGGAAGCGGTGGAGATCTGCTCGGATACATCGGCTGCCGCAAAGATCCACTCAGCATTGGATACACGGTAATCCTCGATGAAGACAACCTTGATCCTGCCGCCGATCGCGGGATCGTTGTTTACAACATCCGCTACGGAGTTGATCAGCTTGATCGTTAACTTCGCGTTCATATAGCCGGCTGCTGCCTTCGCGCCGAAAATAAAGGTTCTCGGGTAAAAGTCCATATCCGGATGCTCTTTCAATTCGTTGTACAGATACATTACATGCAGGATGTTTAAGAGCTGTCTCTTGTACTCGTGCAATCTCTTAACCTGTACGTCAAAGATGGAGCGGGGATCCACTTCGATACCGTTGTGTTCCCTGATGTAGGCAGCCAGGCGTACCTTGTTCCGGTACTTGATGTTCATAAACTCCTGCTGAGCCTTCTCATCGTCCGCGAATACTTTCAATTTCTTAATCTTGGACAGATCGGTGATCCAGTCGTCTCCGATGTGCGCCGTTACCCAGTCAGCCAGAAGCGGATTGCCGTGAAGCAGGAAACGTCGCTGGGTGATACCGTTGGTCTTGTTGTTAAACTTCTCCGGATACAGCTTGTAAAAATGATTCAGCTCCGTATCCTTCAATATCTCCGTGTGAATGGCAGCCACGCCGTTCACGCTGTAGCCGTAATGAATGTCAATGTGTGCCATATGTACCGTTTTGTTCTTGTCGATGATCTGCACCTTGGCATCCTTGTATTTTGCCTTCACCCGCTGATCCAGCTCCTTGATGATGGGCACAAGCTGCGGTACCACTTCCTCCAGGTACGCAAGCGGCCACTTCTCCAGCGCCTCCGCCAGGATCGTATGATTTGTATAAGCACAGGTCTTGCTCACTACATCTATCGCTTCATCCATGGTAAAGCCTTCCTGCTTGGTCAGGATCCGGATCAGCTCCGGGATCACTAGCGTGGGATGCGTATCATTGATCTGGATTGCCGCATACTCGTTCATCCTGTGCAGATCCTGCCCCTTTGCCTTCATCTCTTTTAAGATCAGCTGTGCGCCGTTGCACACCATGAAATATTCCTGATAGATGCGCAGCAGATTGCCCGCCTCATCGGAATCGTCGGGATAGAGGAACAGCGTCAGGTTCTTATCCACCGCGGTCTTATCGAAGGTGATGCCCTTCTTCACCAGACGCTCA
>CALDIE010000047.1 GCA_937901625.1 uncultured Lachnospiraceae bacterium | reverse complement strand
TTAATACCCGCAACAAGAGCATCACGGACGGTATTTTGCTGATACAGGAATCCGGGATTGGTTCCGGGCTCCACGTTATACCATGTTCCCCACTCATCCACAATGATCCCCACACGGTGTTTCTTATCGTATTTATCCATGATCGCCGCATGGTGCGTGATGAGTTCTTCTATATAAAGTGTCTTGGCCAGCGTCTTGTACCAGACCTTCTCATCAAAATCCAACGCGGAGCCTTTTACGATCCAGCCTTCCGGATGGGTATAATAGTGAAGTGAAATCCCGTCCATGAATCCGTGGAGTTCTTCCGGAGCTCTGAAGCAGGTATCCATCACCTTGTCCGTCCAGTTGTAATCATCCACATTTGCTCCGCAGCAGATCTTAAAGATCGGCTTTTTATAGTCATAATTGCGCACATAGGTCTGATATCTCCGGTAAAGATTGCCGTAATACTCCGGCGTCATGTTTCCTCCGCAGCCCCAGTTTTCATTTCCGACTCCGAAATAATCCACTCTCCAGGGCGCCTCCTGTCCGTTTTTCTTTCTTAAGTCCGCCATCGGAGAAACCCCTTCAAAGGTCATATATTCAACCCATTCGCTCATCTCCCGGACCGTTCCGCTTCCCACGTTTCCGTTAACGTAGGTCTTGCAGCCCAACTGTCTGCACAGTTCCATAAATTCATGGGTTCCGAAACTGTTATCCTCCACGACTCCGCCCCAGTGCGTGTTGATCATTTTCTTTCTGCTTTCCTTAGGACCGATCCCGTCTTCCCAGTGATATTCATCCGCAAAGCAGCCGCCGGGCCAGCGAAGCACCGGGATCCCCATCTCCTTTAACGCACCGACCACATCATTTCGCATCCCGTTCGTATTCGGGATATCGGAGTTTTCACCGACATAAAGCCCCTCGTAGATACACCGTCCAAGGTGTTCCGAAAAATGTCCCTGCAATTCCGGAGCAATGTGCCCCAACTTATGTCCCGGGTTGATCACAAATTTCATACTGTTTTCTCCTCGCTATCCTTATTTTTTTCATACAACTGGATTTTTTTACTAAAGTTGTCTCATAACTAAAGCGTATTTTATTTGAGTGTTTACTGAAATATTTAAGCATTTCTTAAATCTATCTATAATCTACCACAAATAACCCTGACTGTTCAAAGATTTTCTGATTCTATTTAAGCCAAAAATATCATTGATTTCTTGTATATTTTTACAAATACCGAAATATTGACTGGTCATCCGCTTTTTTTTATACTCTATTCAAGGCTTTTAATAATTCACTGAAATGATTTCCTTTTCGTTTAAGTATTTGCAAAAACAATCTTTCACAGGAGGTAATCTTATGCTCTATCTTCATTCCCTGAAGGAAGCCGAGGCGGTCTTTAAGGCGCTCAGCGCTCCGGCACGTTCCAAAATCCTGGAGATGACAGCCGAGAAGGACATGAGTATGAACGATCTTGCAGAGGCTCTTAATCTTACCAACAGCGCCATATCACTTCACGTAAGCAAACTGGAGGAAGCCGGTCTGGTATCTATCCGTGTGACTACCGGCAAACACGGTATTTTGAAACTGGTTCATCCCAATTACAACCGGCTGATCATCGATTTTTCTCCTCTCCCGGCAGAGGAGAATATCCCTGCCTACTCTGACAGTATCGCCGTGGGGCATTTTTCCGGTGTGGAAGCACATCCCACCTGCGGCTTATCCACCACTACCTCCATCATCGGAGAACTGGATGACCCCAGAACCTTTTCCTATCCGGAAAGATTTCAGGCCGGGATCCTCTGGATCGGCTGGGGAAGCATCACCTACACGCTGCCAAACCGCCTGCGCGCAGGGCAGACGCTGAATGAGATGCAGATCTCTTTTGAAATTTCCTCAGAATGTCCCGAAATCAATGAAGATTATCCCAGCGATATCTATTTCTATATCAATGATGTACTCTTAGGGAAATGGATCAGTCCCGGCGACTACGGTTCCCGAAAAGGACTGCTCTCTCCCCACTGGTGGCCCGAACTGTTAAACCAATACGGTCTGTTAAAAACTCTGATCATCAACGAAAGCGGTACCTATATGGACGGAACCGCCAAGATCTCCGATGTCACAATCCGGGATCTGAACATAGACTACAACAGCAACATCAGCCTCACCTTTTCCGTTCCGAAGGACACCGTCAACTGCGGAGGAATGACTCTGTTTGGCACGGATTTCGGGGATTACAGCCAGGACATCCTGGTAAAGATGTTCTGCGATCAGAAGGACTGACCTTTTATGCGGATTCTCTGCTGTATATCTTTCTTACGCTGTCATATTTTGAGGTGATCGTCTTGCCATTGTCCCTGATTTTCGTTATAATTTTATGCGATGGATATCGGGTAAATGCCCCATAAAAATGTCCGGCATCCACCGGTATTGAACAGACAGCAAAAAACAGAAAAAAGGAGAGAGAGTATGAAGTTTGGTTTTTTTGATGATGCCAACCAAGAGTATGTCATCACCACACCCAAAACACCGCTTCCCTGGATCAACTATCTGGGATGCAATGAGTTCTTTTCACTCATTTCCAACACCTGCGGAGGTTACACATTCTACAAAGACGCAAAGCTGTTGAGAATGACCAGGTATCGTTACAATGACGTTCCTTACGATACCAACGGAAAATATTTCTACATCAAGGATGGCGATACCATATGGAATCCCGGCTGGCAGCCAATGAAGACTGCTCTTGATGCATATGAGTGCCGTCACGGTATCGGATACAGCAAGTGGAAGTCTTCCAAGAACGATGTTACGGCCGATCTTTTAACCTTCGTTCCCATGAACGATAACTGTGAGATTTCCCGGATCAAGCTGACCAACAACTCTTCTGCTGCAAAGAATATCCAGCTCTTCTCTTATGTAGAGTGGTGTCTTTGGAATGCGGATGACGATTCCAGAAACTTCCAGCGTAACCTTTCCACCGGTGAGGTAGAGGTTGTAGGTTCCACGATCTATCACAAGACCGAGTATCGTGAACGCCGCAATCACTATGCGATCTACTCTGTTAATACCGCCGTAGACGGATTTGACACCAGCCGTGAGAAATTCCTCGGCTTCTACAACGGAGCAGATGATCCCGAGGCAGTTAGGGCCGGTGCCTGCACCGGATCCATGGCCAGCGGATGGTTCCCCATCGCTTCCCATCAGATCAATGTATCCCTAGCCCCCGGTGAAACCAGATCCTTCGTCTTCGTTCTCGGCTATATCGAGAATCCCGAGGAGGAAAAATGGGAAGCACCCGGCATCGTAAACAAGAAGCCCGCAGAGGCTATGCTTGCCAGGTATGCTACGGATGCCGATGTTGAAAAGGTATTCAATGAGCTGCAGACCTACTGGAAGGGTCTGTTGTCCAAGTATACCGTAGAGTCCTCCAACGACAAGGTAAACCGTATGGTAAATACCTGGAACCAGTACCAGTGTATGGTTACCTTTAACATGAGCCGTTCCGCTTCTTATTATGAGTCCGGTATCGGCCGTGGAATGGGCTTCCGTGACAGCTGTCAGGATCTGCTGGGATTTGTTCATTTGATCCCCGATCGCGCAAGACAGCGTATCATCGATATCGCTTCCACCCAGTTTGAGGACGGTCGCGCGTATCACCAGTACCAGCCTCTTACCAAGAAAGGCAACTCCGATATCGGTTCCGGTTTCGGTGACGATCCTCTCTGGCTGATCGCCGGTACCAGCGCTTACATTCGTGAGACAGGCGATCTCTCCATCCTGGATGAGATGGTTCCTTTTGACAATGACGACACCGTTGCTCAGCCTTTGATGGAGCATCTGCGTCGCTCCTTCGGTTATGTTGATACCCACAGAGGACCTCACAGACTTCCTCTGATCGGTCGTGCTGACTGGAATGACTGCCTGAACTTAAACTGCCACTCCACACAGCCCGGTGAGTCCTTCCAGACCTTCGGTCCTTCCGAGGGACCGGTTGCCGAATCAGTATTCATCGGCGGAATGTTTGTTAAGTATGGTCGTGAGTATGCAGATCTCTGCAGACTTAAAGGTCTGGATGCGGAAGCGGATCAGGTGATCGCTGCCGTTGAAGATATGGAAAATCTCCTCCTCTCCGAGGATGCCGGTTGGGACGGCGCATGGTTTATCCGTGCTTATGATTCCTACGGCGGCAAGGTTGGTTCCAAAGATTGTGAAGAAGGCCAGATCTACATCGAGCCGCAAGGCTTCTGTGTACTCGCCGGTGTCGGCAAGGACAACGGCATGGCCGCAAAGGCTCTTGATTCCGTTAAGGAAAAACTCGATACCGACTATGGTATCATGATCTTGCAGCCCGCTTACACCAAGTACCACGAAGAGCTCGGCGAAGTATCCTCCTATCCGCCCGGATATAAGGAGAACGCCGGTATCTTCTGCCACAACAACCCTTGGGTTTCCATTGCAGAGACCGTTCTGGGACGCGGCGACAGAGCTTTCGAGATCTACCAGAAGACCTGCC
>CALDIE010000046.1 GCA_937901625.1 uncultured Lachnospiraceae bacterium | reverse complement strand
ATCCCCTGAGCTACGAGGACTTATATGAAAAGATTTGCTAATAAGCAAACTATTCAACTATGAAATTTGTTGATTTTGCGTCAAATAGGCTTTTACTCCTCTGACCCTTAGGAGGAGCCTGTTATATCCATTTAACTAAAAGAGCAGCTGGTCTTTCGACCAAAGAGTATGATAGCATAACCCATTGGAAATCTCAAGTCTTTGATGCAGACTATGGAGACGATAAGACAATACCGGGAGGGACAATAGTTGGGCGCGGCAAAAGTATCGATCTGCATACCGGCGTATGGAAACTCAGCCTACGTAAGGCGTTTGCTGGATTCTATACGGATCCAGACCTATAAAGATTATGAAGTCATTATCACGGACGATTCACCGGATGACGAAGTAAAGAACACGGCGGAGGAATATTCAGACCTCCCCATCCGCTATGTGAAAAACAAAACCCGCCTTGGCGCAACGGGAAATAACAACGCGGCAATCTCTCTGGCAACAGGAGAATATATCAAGCCTATGCACCATGATGACGCGTTTCTGTTGCCGGACAGCCTGGGGCGCTTTGTGCAGATGCTGGATGAGGATCCGGAAGCGGTCCTTGCTTTTGCCGCCAGCAAAGAAGTGTTTATGGATGAGAAGGCACAGGTGGATGAAAGCCGGAGTTTTGACCATGTGATCTCCGAGATCGAGGAGTGGCAGTTAAAAGTGGATAAGCGAAATCTGTATCTGGTTAACATGATCGGCGCACCCAGTGCGGTGATGGTAAAAAACAATGGCTGCCTGATGGATGAAGAACTTACCTGGCTGGTGGATCTGGAGTACTATATGCGTCTTCTCCCCGGGAAGGGAGGATATGTATATACAAAAGACGCATTGGTATCTATCGGACATGGACCGGGAGAGCTTACCGACAGATGTGTTGCTGATCATGAGATGATCGTAAGAGAGATGCGATACGTATATATAAAACATGATCTGAAATCTGAAAAGCCGTTTAGAAAACATCTGGTAAGAACGGTGATCAGAGAAGGGATGGGTTACAAGAGTCTTTCCGGAACCGATATCGGAAGGGGAGAATATCTTATTAACAAGGTAAAACTCCTGATCAAAGCAATGGGGAGGAGTCGTGGATGAAGATTGTCCGTATAGACGGGGGACTTGGTAATCAGCTTTTTCAATACGCGTTTTATTGCTACCTGTGTGACGTAAGCAGGGAAAAGGTGTATGTTGATGTGAATTGTTTTAATCCGCATCAGAGCAGAGATATGTTTTCGCTTTTTGACATAAAGCCCTGCCCGGCGCCGGCGGGAAAGGTCAGATACTTTCATCGAAACGGTATATGGCATTTATTACGCCCGACGGACCGCCTGGGGATAACAAAACCACGGTATCTGTGGGATAGGGATCTTGGTTCTAAGGATGTAAAGGATATTAAAAACGCGTACTTCAGAGGTTACTGGCAGATCGGAATGTATGCGGAGAAGGAAAAGGAAAGACTTACTGCCGAATGTAAACCGATGACTCTATTGGAACATGCGGATGAAGCGCATCGGAACAGGAATCTGGAATTGTTAAAAGAAATTGAAAACACACAATCTGTGGGTGTTCACTTCAGAGGAGGAGACTATCTGGAAAATGACGCGGTATATGGAGGGTGTTGTACGAAGGAGTATTATCAAAGGGCGCTGGAAATGATCCGGCAGGAGATTCCGGAGGCTAAATTTTATTTCTTTACCAACGATCCCGTATATCTGAAGAATATCGGTTTAAAAACAGAGGGACACATCGTGGATTTAAATGATGAGGAATGGGGACATCTTGATCTTCTGCTTATGAGCCGCTGCAAACATCGGATCATGGCTAATTCGAGTTTTAGCTGGTGGGCATCATGGTTCCATACAGAAGAGGACGGAATGGTTTTAATGCCTTCCATGTGGGAGAGAGAAAGAAAAAGTGATGAGCTTAGGATACGAAACTGGCGGTTGATATAAGATACCGCGCGCCCTCCGGTTGACGAATTGCCATGCAGGATTGCCGGATGACCTGCCCATGGTCGGCCGGTAAATACCGAAAGATCACGAAGCACAAGAAGGGTACCATAAAGCGCACCAATAACGGAAAATAAAGCATAAATCGCTTCAAAAAACGCTTGCAAGGACACCGAATAGGTGGTATGATTTCTTTTACACCCCCTAAGACAAAGGAACACATGTTCGAACCTTTGTAAAGAAAGATATGATACCATTATTTATGCAAAAGACGGAAGGAGGATCAGTCTATGACACAATACCCTACAATCGATCTTTATGCAACCGGCCGCAACATCAAGCGCATCATGAAAGAGCGCGGGTTTAAGGTCAGTGATATCCAGGAGTACCTCGGATTCTCCGCCCCGCAGGGGATTTATCACTGGTTCGATGGGAGAAATCTCCCCAACATCGACAACCTTTACGCCTTAAGTATCCTGTTCGGCGTATCCATCGACGAGATCATCTGCGGCGATGGAGTCAGAGAAAATACATCGGGTGAAGCAGCCCGGGTGCATGACAGTAAAGAAGAGAGGTCCGCCAAAGAGCGGGCCTCTTATTATTATATGAGATTTTTTCCGCTGGGACAGCAGATCCGTCTGCTGTTCGAAGGATGGTTAAGGTGTTTGGCTTAATCGGGAGCGGCAGGCAAAATATTCCCATCGGTGATATAATATCGGCAACGGATCCGCCGATGAAAAAGAAGGGATCCTTTTACCCATAGAAGAGGAGACGAAGTATGAATGTCTGTCTGTTAAATGATTCTTTTCCCCCGGTGATCGACGGGGTTGCCAATGTTGTGATGAATTACGCGAAGATCATGAAAGAGGATCTGCGCGCAAATGTGATCGTGGGAACGCCCCGCTATCCGGATGCGGAATATACCGGCTATCCTTACCGCGTGGTTCCGTATCAGAGTGTGGATACGACAAAGATCGTAAAGGGGTATCGGGCCGGCAATCCGATGGATATGGAAGCGATCGATCAGCTGATCGGCTTTCACCCGGATATCATCCATACGCACTGCCCTGTATCGTCAACCGTGATGGCAAGGATCCTTCGAAATGCGACCGATGCGCCCATAGTCTTTACTTATCATACCAAGTTTGACGTGGATATCGCGCGCGCGACAAAGGATGAATTTCTTCAAAAGGAAAGTGTTCGCGCGCTGATCAACAATATAGAAGCCTGTGATGAAGTCTGGGTAGTCAGTGAAGGCGCCGGGGAAAATCTTCGCTCCTTAGGCTACGAGGGAGAATATCGTGTGGTAAGTAACGGCGTGGATTTTGCCAGAGGCAGGGCTGCGTCGGAGTTAGTCAGCGAGACGGTAAAAGAGTATGATCTGCCGGAAGGTGTTCCCGTTTTCCTCTTTGTCGGCAGGATGATGAAGTATAAAGGTCTTCCGATCATCCTGGACGCGATGAAGGAACTGGATGAAGGGGGTATAGATTTTCGGATGGTATTTATCGGCGGAGGCGCGGATGCCGATGAGATGAAGGAGACGGCGGCGTCTTACGGTCTGTATGGCAGCGGCGGAAACGGCAAGGTGATCTTTGCGGGACCTGTTTATGACCGTGAAGCCCTGCGCGCATGGAATACGAGAGCCGATCTTTTCCTCTTCCCTTCGACTTTCGATACCAACGGTCTCGTAGTCAGGGAGGCGGCAGCAAGCGATACCGCTTCGGTCATCATCAGAGACAGCTGTGCCTCGGAGGGCGTCACCGACGGGCGCAACGGATTCCTGATCGACGAGGATGCC
>CALDIE010000045.1 GCA_937901625.1 uncultured Lachnospiraceae bacterium | reverse complement strand
GTATTTTAGATAATAAAGGTTATTTACCAATAAGTTCTTTAAGAAATTATTTAAAACCTGATTTCAGTGATAAGAAAATATTATATAAAATAGAAAACGAAGGTAAAAACACATTTGATTTATTCGAGACATATAATAAAGTTTTTTCTTTCGTCGTTAAAAAATATTTCTCCCATTTTCTTATCGATGAAATCGAGGACAATTTAGTCGAAAAAAATTTGGAAATTCAACGACAAAATTTCTACAACAATTTCCGTATTAATATTCTTTTATTCGAAGAAAAAAATACCATTAATGATTTTCTTGATAACATCCAGAAAAAATTGACCTCGGAAGCAATAAGTAAAAAAATCTCAGATGAAAACTTTAATAATCTTTGGCGTTTCTTCGTCGAAGATAAAAAAGATATAAAACCCAAATTCCTTATACATATAGTACCTTTTTATGAATCTGATAAACAAAACCCTTTCAGAGTATTAACACCCGAAGATAAAATCGATAACGATTTTACTTTAATAAGTGAATATATAGCTATTCATGACCATATTTATAAAAATATTATTTTCATGCCTATGGCAAGTTCATGTGATGCGGCGTTTTATGAATATATACCCAATTGTCAAACGACGAATAAAAACGTGTTGAACTTTCCTTCTCTCGATACTATGTTTTCCTTTATTAAAAAACCTATTGATTATTATATTGGAAATACTAACGGTATTTTTAATTTAGATGTTTATAAATTAAACATGAATGATACTAATGAAAAATTATTTTGTAGAAATGCTCAGATAATTTTAAATTTGGAAACGAGTTGCAAATTAACGATGAAATGTGTGGATTATTTAGGACTTGAAGCAAAAGAGGAAAAAGCGTTAACACCGGAAGAAGTAGAAGTTGCTATGCGTACCGGAGATCTTTCCGGACTTGGTCTTGGAGAGCTTATCATTGATGATCTGATGGAGGATGCGCTGGTAGATACCGGAGACCTTTCGGAAGTATCGGTGGATGCTGCGGTTAAGGCTGCCTTTGAGAGCGCGGATTTTGAAGCCGATGAAGAAGAGGCAGAACTCGCGTACGGGGAAGATTTTGAAGACACGGGAGAACCCGTCTTCGGGGAAGAGATCGAGGGTGACGGGGAAGTCGTTTGCGAAGATGAGTCCGAAGAAGCGGAGGAAGTCGTTTACGAAGATGAAGCCGATGTAACAGAGGAAGACATTGCGGATGACGAAGAGGTGCCCGATGCAGCGAAAACCGTTGCGGATGACGAAGAGGAGTTTGATACGGAAGCATTCGCTGAGGAAGATGCCGTTTACGCTCCGGAGGGAACAGAACAGATCGATGTCGAGGCTGTTAACGAAGCGGCGTCCGACTACGAAGACGCGGTATCCGGCGACGAAGGCTACTATGATGAAGACGGGCACTTTGTCAATTGCTTCTTTGATGCGGACGGCAATTATGTAGAAGGATACTTCGATGAGAAGGGTGACTTTATCATCGTTTACTATGACAGTGAGGAAGCGCACGCTGCCGGGGATCAGGTAGCGGAGACAGTCGAAAAGGAAGAGACAGAAGAGCCGCCACAGGAAATTGTGCGGGAAGAGTTTGACACGGAAGACTTAAATGATATCGGAAACGCCCTTGAGCGTTCGGCAGATAAAGTCGGCGTAGAGACTGTACGGGAGATGAACGACACCGTGGTTTACGCGGACGACCGCGAACTCACCGAAGAGGAAGAGGAGATCTTCGGAGATTTCCTTTACTCCGGCAGAATGAAATCCCAGATCTTAAATTCCGTGGATCAGTTAAGCCTTGCTCCTTATGTGGGCAACGTGATCATTACCGGTGATTCCGTAGACGATATGGACGCGCTGGCAAGGGCTATGATCAAGGATCTTCGCATGATCGACAGCAA
>CALDIE010000044.1 GCA_937901625.1 uncultured Lachnospiraceae bacterium | reverse complement strand
TCCACATGCCGTATGCCTCCCCTACAAGATCTTCCACGCGGCTTCTCATCTCTTCCGCTGCTTTGTTGGTAAACGTGATAGCCATGATCCGGTAAGGATCCACACCCTTTTCTCCGATCAGATAAGCAATTCGGTGTGTCAATACCCTGGTCTTACCGGAGCCGGCACCCGCTATGATCAACTGAGGTCCATCCACATGGGACGCAGCCTCATACTGTCTGTCATTTAAACCGTCTAAAATACCCATACTTCCTCTTTCCGTGCCCGTATTTTACGCGAGGGGCACCCCTTAAACCACACGATCCCAACTCTTACAGCGCTCCGATGACGATACCCGCGATCACGATCCCGGCGCATAAGAGCTTATAGGCGATCCCCTTTTCTTTAAAAAGAAATTTCCCGGCCAGGATCGTTACGATACAACAGGACTGCTTGATCAGTGTCATCACCGTCACCCTGGAATCCGGAATGGCATTTGCCATAAACAGCGCCCTGTCGGCAACGATAAACAAAAAACTTAAGATCCAGATCCAGTAGTTTTTCAACGCACGCATGATCTGTACTTTCTCTTTACAAAAGATCAGATATATTCCGTAAAAAAGTGTCAAAAACAGCATATACCAAAACTGTAACTGAGCGCTGGTAACTTCCCTTGTTAAGATCTTATCCATTGTTCCGGATACGGCATTTAACAGGCTCGAGATAAATGCCAACAGCACAAAGACTGCTTTGGCTTCCTCCGGCTCACTGCTCTTTTTTAACTTTAACATAAGCAAACCGGCAGCGACCAGTACCAGTCCGATGATACCGGTCGGCGAGAGGGTCTCCCGAAGTACCACAACTCCCAATAGCATGGAAAATATAACACGACTTAAGTCCAATATCCCGTACAGACTGACGGGAATTTTTGCTATAGCCTTAAATCCGCAGATCCACGCGATAAAGATCACAAAAGATTTTACGGCGATCATGCCCATGGAGCGCGCCTCCACTCCCTGTATTCCGTGAAATCCGCCGGGCTCCAATGCCGTTTCCGCAAGGAGAAAGAGAAAACCGAACAGGGTGTAGAAGAAAAGCACTTCCATCACACCGCTGGTCTCCAAAGACTTTTTCTTAACGATCTCCCGTATTCCTTTGATCACGCCATACGCCAACGTCAATAACATCCAGACCATACCGCATCTCCGATGACAGAAAAAACGGGATTCTTTTAGGATCCCGTCTCCTCCGAATATATCTCTTCTTTAAAAATACTTTTCACTTATTTCTTTAAAGGGCTCTCACGATAGATGATATCCTCTCTGGCCGGTCCGTTGGAAACCATCGTGATGGGATAGCCGATCTGCTGCTCCACAAACTCCACATACTTACGGCAATTTTCCGGAAGATCCTCAAACTTTCGGATCCCGCGAATGTCGATCCCTTTCCAGCCGGGCAACTTCCTGATCACGGGCTTAGCCCTCTCTAACTTCCAGGTTACCGGGAAGTCAGTGGTTACCTCTCCGTCGATCTCATATCCCACACAAACCGGGATCTCCTCAAGATATTCCAGAACATCCAGCACGGTAAAGGCTACATCCGTAGTTCCCTGAATACGGCAGCCATACTTCGATGCAACGCAATCGAACCATCCCATTCTTCTTGGCCTTCCCGTAGTGGCGCCATACTCTCCACCATCACCGCCTCGTTTTCTAAGTTCATCAGCTTCATCACCAAATATCTCGCTTACAAATGCGCCTGCACCTACAGCGGATGAATATGCTTTTACAACGGTAATGATCTTCTTTATCTCATACGGAGGTATTCCTGCTCCTATCGCACCATAAGCAGCTAAAGTTGATGATGATGTAACCATTGGATATATTCCATGATCCGGATCTTTCAAAGAACCAAGCTGCCCTTCTAAAAGAATATTTTTATCATCCTTTACAGCTTGATACAAAAAAGCAGATGTATCACAAACATACGGCTCCACCATCTTTTTATACTCCATAATCACTAACCTCCAGGGATTAAATCTCCAAAATCGCATTAAACACGCTTTGCGGAATCTCGATTGCTTCATGCGCAGCCCGTCTTTTGTTTTTATTTTGCCGACGCAGCAATGCCTGTTTCTTGGAAACAGTATGGATTTCTCCGCTGACAGCTGCATTCTTGCGCAGAGGCGGAACATCCACGCGCGCGATGGATTTCCCTTCCACCACAGCCTGCACAGG
>CALDIE010000043.1 GCA_937901625.1 uncultured Lachnospiraceae bacterium | reverse complement strand
CAAGACCTTTATTCAGGCCGGTGCCATCATCAGTACCCCGACATGCGGACCCTGTCTGGGTGGTTATATGGGAATCCTTGGTGATGGTGAGCGCTGTCTTTCTACAACAAACCGTAACTTTGTAGGTCGTATGGGCGCGATCAGCAGTGAGATCTATCTTGCATCTCCTGCGGTTGCCGCTGCAACAGCCATCACCGGTAAGATTTCCGATCCGGATGTGATTGCGTAAACAGGACGCAAATTTCGTATAAAGGAGAGTAAACAATGAACGCTAAAGGCAGAGTTTTTAAATATGGAGACAATGTGGATACGGATGTTATCATCCCGGCCAGATACCTGAATTCTTCCGATCCCGCGGAGCTCGCGACGCACTGCATGGAGGATATCGATCGTGATTTCGTAAAAAATGTCCAAAAGGGCGATATCATGGTTGCCAATAAGAATTTCGGATGTGGCAGCTCCAGAGAGCATGCACCCATCGCCATCAAGGCTGCGGGTGTCAGCTGTGTAATAGCGGAAACTTTTGCGCGTATCTTCTATCGTAATTCCATCAATATAGGTCTTCCGATCCTGGAATGTCCGAAAGCCGCGCAGGCTATCAACGCAGGAGACGAAGTTGAAGTTGATTTTGATACCGGTCTGATCACGGATGTAACCACAAAAGAGACTTTCCAGGCACAGCCTTTCCCCGAGTTTATGCAGAAGATCATCAAAGCGGAAGGCCTGATCAATTATATCAACAGCGAGAAGAAGGCTTAAAGAGTATTGGATTGCGCCTGTGCGCTTGGATGATCCAAAGGATTATCCAACTGCACAGGTGGAATTTTTTGTATAGCACACCGGGAGATGGAGTCCCGGGCAGTCAGCGAGCCGGGAGGAGAGACGGGGATGTATGCCTATTTTCGTGGGATCATCAGAGAAAAATCGATAGATAAGATCATTTTGGAAACAAACAACATAGGATACAATATCTTCTTTTCACCGGGAAAGATGTCGTATCTGCCGCCGATCGGTGAGGAGACGGTCATCTATACGTATACTTCGGTAAAGGAAAATGAACTGGCACTTTACGGTTTTGTTTCCAAAGAGGAACTCGAGATCTTTTCCATGTTGATAACGGTAAGCGGTATCGGACCCAAAGGGGGAATGGCGCTTTTATCCGAACTGTCGGCCACGGAGATCAAGATCGCTTTGCTTACAGGGGATGAAAAGACGCTTTCCAAGGCTAAAGGTATCTCCGATAAGACGGCAAAACGACTTATTTTGGGTCTGAAAGGAAAGATCGACGCGGATTCCGTTCTTTCTACGGGCGTGGAGTTAAGCGCCGATCCGGTCGGAGCAGATCCGGATGTGCGGGATGCGGTGGAAGCCCTGACGGCACTTGGTTACAGTATTAGGGATGCGAGAGCGGCCGTAGCCAACGCGAAGAAAGACGGTGCCGTGACAACCGACGAGCTCTTAAAGGGCGCTTTAAAGTATTTTCTGTAAGAATTAATACATTCGGAGTAGAGATACATGAAAAAGAGAATGATCGAGACAACACTGACGGAAGAGGATCAGAGGATCGAGGCGACCCTTCGACCGCAGTTTTTAAAGGATTATATCGGACAGGAAAAGGCCAAGAAATCCATTTCCGTTGCCGTATATAATCATTACAAGAGAATACTGGCAGGGGAAAGGTTTAAAGATGATGATGTTGAGATAGAAAAGTCCAACGTGCTCCTTATCGGACCCACCGGCTGCGGTAAGACATATATCGT
>CALDIE010000042.1 GCA_937901625.1 uncultured Lachnospiraceae bacterium | reverse complement strand
AAGCCCTTGTTTTAAGCCACTTTCGAGGGTGTCTGTCTTTCACATTGTTGTATCAAAAGCGACCTTTTAGCATCCAGAATGCGGTCTGAAAGTGTCGGCTGCATTAGTTCTACAATCATATTAATGATATGACGCGGAGTTCTGAACTGTCCGTTTTCACCGGCGGCGGCAATCTTACCAAGCAGATATTCATAGACATCACCCATGATATCTTTATTATTCATATCCATAGCATCGATTCCGTCAACAACCTTTGCCAGCACCTTCGGCGTGGGAATGAGAAACACAGTGTCCTTCATGTAACGGCTGAATGCGGTATCCTTGCCCTCACCGATTGTTTTGATAAACGGGAAGACATACATCTGAATGTTTGTGAGCATCTCGCCGGGCTCAAAGTTATGAAATATATTCCAGCGAAGATTCTTATAATCCGTTTCAACTCTCGGATTTTCGCTGATCACACAGATCCCTTCCTGAAAGACCTTGTTTTTAAGCGGCACACCCAGTACATTGGCATTAGCCTCTGCCTTCAGCTGATTGTCGTCAAGCAGCTTCATAAACATCAGATAAGTAATCTGTTCAAGAACTGTTATCGGACTTGTGATCCCGCCCGTCCAAATGGTGTCCCATATAGAATCTACCTTATTCTTCATTTCTCCGGTTATCATCGGTTCTGACCTTCCTTTTCAATGTATAATTTTTTCGCAGTAATAAAGTCTCCTTATCCCGGACATATTTACTTCACATACGATATAGCCAAAGCCTGCGAAAGCCGTATGAAATATGATAAATCCTATTCCGGGAATGAATGTGAACTTTTTCGTGATACGGCAGATCAGAATTCCGCCTTCTTAAGCCTCGTCCGGTAGTATTTTCCGGATCCTTTATTCTTTGATGTATCTTCGCTAAACTTTATCTCCGTTCCGAATCGGTCGATCACTATGCCCACCAGGTCTTTGCGGACTCGTCAGGTCTTTGGATTTATCCTCCGTCTTCTCCCGCATGATCTTTGCCGGATAATAGAACTTAAACTTCCGCTTTGCGTATCGCTGCCGACCCATATACATTGTACCAAAAAACATGTCCCATAAAGTTTCAAGTAAGGAAATCTCTTTCCTTGTGGCTTACAATAATTGAAGATCATATTTGTGTGATTTTGCCATGTGATGTATCGCCAGACGGGTTTGCGGTGTCAATGGGATAGTTCTCGATCACACTTCGCATGACAGGAGAACCGCCCCCGGAACACCAAACCATTCCAAGGTACAAAAAAGCGCCTCCGCGGTGTGCGCGAAGACGCTCAAAAACTTTTGTTACATATCTTCATCCGCGCCGGCGCCGCCACTCAACAAAGTTCCCTGGCTGCGACGCTTCAGATAAGCGTTAATATAGCGGTCGATATCGCCGTCCAGTACGGCAGCGGCATTGGCACACTCCTCACCGGTACGCAGATCCTTGACCAACTGGTAGGGCTGCAAGAAGTACGAGCGGATCTGGCTGCCCCAGGCAATCGCTTTCAAGTCGCCCTGGATGCCTTTCAGTTTCGCTTCCTCCTCCGCTTCCTTAAGAGCTAAGAGCTTACCACGCAACATCTGCATAGCCTTATCTTTGTTCTGGTGCTGGGAGCGCTCGTTCTGGCACTGTACCACGATTCCCGTAGGGTAGTGCGTGATACGGATGGCCGAAGAGGTCTTGTTGATGTGCTGGCCACCGGCACCGCTCGAACGATATGTATCGATCCTCAGATCTTCATCCTTAATTTCGATTCCGGCGTCGTCGGTTAATTCCGGTACCACGTCCACGGATACAAAGGATGTCTGGCGTTTACCCTGCGCATTGAAGGGTGAGATCCTGACCAGACGGTGTACACCCTGCTCAGATTTTAAATACCCATACGCATTCTCGCCGTTTACCTGGAAGTCCACGGACTTGATCCCCGCTTCATCACCCTCCTGGTAATCGAGCTCCTCTATGGAGAAGCCTCTTCGCTCCGCCCAGCGGCAATACATACGATACAACATACCGGCCCAGTCGCAGCTCTCCGTTCCGCCGGCTCCGGCATTGATACGCATGATCGCATTGTTCTTATCATACTCACCGGTTAAGAGGGTGCTTAAACGAAGTGCCTCCAACTGTTCCGTAAAGTCCGCGTATTCTACCTTGACCTCCTCTAAGATCGACTCATCGTTTTCTTCGTTGCCTAACTCGATCAAGGTCAGGATATCGTCGTATGCCCTCTCCAGAGAAAGGCACTGTTCCACGGTATCCTTCATGCTCTTGGACTCTTTCATCAAACGGTTTGCCCGCTCCGGATCATCCCAGAAGCCGGGTTCCGACATTTCTCTTTCTAATTCTTCGATCCTTCGCTCCTTATTAGCGATGTCAAAGTGAATCCCTTACTTCCGCTAATGGACTTTTGTATGCCTGTAACTCGGTTTTGATCTGGTCGAGTTCTACCATTTTGCGTCACCACCTTTTTATTGCTTACCTGTTAAACTATTGATTTTCAAATCTGCCGTGGCAGTTTTTGTACTTCTTACCGCTGTTGCAGGGGCAGGGATCGTTGGGATAGACCTTTGCCTGTATCCTCTTAACGGGCTGTTTCTGCGTAGTGTCATCCTTGTTGGTACCGGTGATCTTAGCCACCTGCTCACGCTCCAACTTTCTCTCTACCGGTACACGGAAGAGCAGACGAACGGTGTCTTCCTTGATGGCGCTCTCCATCTGACCGAACATCTCAAAAGCGTTCATCTTGTACTCTGCCAAAGGATCCTTCTGTCCCATGGTCAGACCGGATGCCTTCTGCAACTGATCCATATCGTCGATATGGTTCATCCACTTGCGGTCGATGACGCGAAGCAGAATGATACGCTCCACTTCACGGATCTCCTCCGGATCTCCGTACTCGGCTTCCTTATTCTCATAG
>CALDIE010000041.1 GCA_937901625.1 uncultured Lachnospiraceae bacterium | reverse complement strand
TCCATGAAAGGATAGGGGAGGTTAAGATCACGAAGCCGTATAAACTCTGCGAGGTACGGCCGGCATTCGGAAAGGTATTTAAGGAGTGGCTTGAAGGTTATGATTTCTGGGCCTTTGGCGACTGTGATGTGATACTGGGCAATCTTCGCGGGACATTTACCGATGAGTTTCTGGATAAATACGAATGGTTTCAGGTTTTGGGAAACCTCCAGATCATACGAAATACCGAGGAGGTCAACAATTACTACCTTTTAGAGCGGCCTAAAGGCTCGGAGTTAAAGCATTTCACCTGGCAGAGTGTGATCCGGGAAGAGAACAATACGGCCTTTGATGAGTGGAACGGGTGTCCCTGGCTTATCAGAGAGAATGGGAAGAGGATCTTTTGGACCAGGGAGAATTTCGTCAACATCTATCAGGAGGATAAGGGCTATAAAAAGATGATCGACAATACCGTGCAGCACAATACGCTGTTCCAGTACTGGCTGTGGAAAAACGGTTCGATCTACCATGTTGACCGGCTGACGGGTCGAAAAAAAGAGTGGCTGTATATCCATTTCAGTTCGAGAAAGATGAAGACCATCCCTTATAAAGGACAGAAAAAGGTTTATATCACTGCAAACTCGGAATTTAAAGAAAGTATTAAGTGGAAAGATACCTGGTGCGGCCTGGATTTCTGGAAGGCGTATTTCAGAAAAGGCAGGGCGTATATCAGCTGGCATCTATCGCATTGGATGAAGAAGACAGTGAAAAAGCAAGCATAAGGAGGTAAATCATGGCAAGCATCAGTTTACAGAGATTGATAGATAAGATGAAGTTGACCAACTTAACGGAAGAGGTAGACATCAAAAACATCCGCATCAACCAGCCGGATATCAACCGTCCGGCCATCCAGATGACGGGATATTTTGAGCATTATGACGCTACTCGTTTACAGATTGTTGGATTTGTGGAGTACACCTACATGGAGTCCATGAGCGAGGAGCAGAAAAACGAGATCTACGCGAAGATCCTTGATCCTTCCACGCCGGCCTTTGTATTCTGCCGTGATCTGGTGCCGGATGAAACCTTTAAAAAGATCGCTATCCAGAACGGGGTGCCCCTGCTTAGTACATCCAAGACGACTTCCGTATTCATGGCGGAGTGTATCCGCTGGTTAAACGCGAAACTGGCTCCCTGTATCACCGTTCACGGCGTACTTGTCGATGTATACGGCGAAGGCGTTTTGATCACGGGTGAGAGCGGCATCGGTAAATCTGAGGCAGCGTTGGAGCTGATCAAGCGTGGTCACCGTCTGGTAACGGACGATGTGGTGGAGATCCGTAAGGTTTCCGAGGAAACCCTGATCGGAACCGCGCCTGCGATCACCAAGCATTTTATCGAGATCCGCGGTATTGGTATCGTTGATATCAAGACACTGTTCGGTGTATCCTGTGTCAAGGAAGACCAGGAGATCGATCTGGTCATCAAACTCTCCGAGTGGTCTAAGGATGTAGAGTACGACCGCCTCGGTATGGAGGAGGAGTACACGGAATACCTCGGCAACAAGGTGGTCTGCCACAGCATCCCCATTCGTCCCGGCAGAAACCTTGCCGTGATCGTTGAGTCCGCAGCCGTTAATCACAGACAGAAAAAGATGGGATACAACGCTGCACAGGAACTCTACAAGAGAGTGCAGGCGTCGCTTGAAAAACGTGAGGATGAGTAGGTCATATAACGATGGAGAGAAGATGCGTTACAGGCCATAAATGAGAATCCCGGAACAGATCATGACAATGTTGAGATCAAAGGAGATTAGAATGGAATACAAGACGCCTTATGTGATCGCCGAAATCGGTTGTAATCACATGGGAGATATGGAGATCGCGAAGAAAATGATCAAGACGGCGGCAAGCTTTTGCGAGGTGGATGCCGTAAAGTTTCAGAAGCGATGCAACCGGGAGCTCTTAACACCGGAGCAGTACAATGCTCCGCACCCGAACCCGGAAAATTCCTACGGAAAGACCTATGGAGAACACAGGGAATTTCTGGAGTTTTCCAAGGAGCAGCACAGAGAATTACAGGAATACTGTAAGCAGTGGAACATCGAGTACAGCACTTCGGTCTGGGATTTGACCTCGGCAAAGGAGATTGCGGATCTTCATCCCTGTTTTATCAAGATACCGTCAGCATGCAACAACAATATCGAGATGCTGACCTGGCTTTGTGAAAACTACGAAGGGGAGATACAGATATCATTTGGAATGACGACAAGGGAAGAGGAAAAAAAGGTAGTCGATCTCTTTGAAAAGGAAGGCAGAGCCAAAGACCTGATCATTTACAGCTGTACCTCCGGCTATCCGGTACCGATGAAGGATGTGTGCCTTTTGGAGATCACGCGCCTGATCGAAACATACGGAAACAGGGTAAAGCAGATCGGTTTTTCCGGTCATCATAACGGTATCGGCATCGACGTGGCAGCCTATACTTTGGGAGCGCAAGTCTTTGAACGTCATTTTACGTTGGATCGAACATGGAAAGGTACGGATCATGCGGCTTCTCTGGAGCCGGACGGAATGCGGCGTTTAAAAAGGAACCTCATGCAGACGCGGGAGGCTCTTACGTACAAGAGCGAAGAGATCCTTCCGATCGAGAAGGTACAGAGGGAGAAACTTAAGTACCGCAAGCAATGATTTCCGCTGCGGATACAATTTCCCGAGATGGATCCCGGACGGATACCACATGGGACATACGATCGGTAAAAAGAATAAAAAATACAGGAATCTACAGGATAAGATAGATGAGCAGACAGGAAGAATTTCCAATC
>CALDIE010000040.1 GCA_937901625.1 uncultured Lachnospiraceae bacterium | reverse complement strand
TGCCGGAGGGCGTTTGCATATCGCTGGGCATTTCATCGGCGACGCCAAACCCGTAGCCTTCAAGACGGCAGCCAAACCGTTCCCCGTTGGCGATATCAAAGGCAAGGGCTTTTATGCTTTCTTCAACTTCGACTTCCTGAACAAGATTGCAAGAGATCTCGACAATTCCGCAGGCGAAAGTTTGAGGGAGGTTGCCAAACTGTTCGACATCGCCGAACTGTATTATGAGGGCGACGGAAAAACTGTTCTCCGCGTCACCATGAAGGACAAAGACCATACGCCGTTGGAGAGTCTGATGGACCTTGCTCTCAAGTATTTCGACTATGCCGTTCAGGAGTCGTAACGGCTATTACGCAAAATCACTTAACTTCATAACTTCTTAACTTCTTGATTGTAAAGAAGTTGGGCGTATGAGAAACTTGAACACGTTATTATACAAACTCTTAGGCAAGCAGATGAACCGCTGGCAGATGCTGGGTTTTCTGCTTGCCAATTTGTGCGGCATGACGATAGTGCTCATAGCCGTACAGTTCTATACCGACGTGATACCGCTCTTCACCAAGAGCGACAGTTTCATCAAGCCCGGACAAGTGGTCATCACCAAGCATGTGGGTACTGCTCGCACGCTGTCGGGTGAGGCTCCGGTGTTTAAGCAGGAAGAAATCGACGACCTGCAACGACAGCCGTTTGTCAATAGTGTAGGACCGTTTACACCGTCCCACTACGGCGTCTTTGCCACCATCGGTAGCGAAGAACTGGGGATGGAGTTCTCTACCGATATGTTTCTGGAGGCTATCCCCGACCCCTATATCGATGTTGACCTTTCGAAATGGAAATATGAGTCGGGCAGTAATGTGGTGCCCATCATCCTGCCGCGCAACTACCTGAACCTCTACAACTTCGGATTTGCCGCCAGCAAGGGAATGCCCACCATTTCGGAAGACCTTATCAAACTCATCAAAATCAGATTGGTGCTATACGGTGCGAAGGGAAACCGGCAGGTCAACGGTAGGGTAGTGGCTTTCTCCAAACGGCTCAATACCATCCTTGTTCCACAGACGTTTATGGATGAGATGAACAGCCAACTTTCGCCTGATTCCGTGATGCCGCCGTCAAGACTGGTGGTGCAGTTGGGAACGATTACCGACGACCGTTTCGTTAAATACCTCGATGACAATAACTTTGAAACCGAGGCCGATGATGCCGATGCTGCACGAACGGTGAGTTTCGTGCGCATTATCGCTGTCGTCGTGATGGTTATAGGATTGATTATCAGTATCCTGGCATTCTATCTCCTGCTGCTCAGCATCTTCCTTTTATTGCAAAAACATACTGAGAAAATCGACAACCTGCTGCTCATCGGTTCGGACAGGAGGGATACCTCCTGGGACGGGAATTCCGATACGATGATTCTGATGAAATCGGTTGTTTCGTGGCCGGAATGGGTGTTGGATGCCGTGGAAGTATTCAACGGAGCTTCCGCATCCAACGCCAAGCGGCTCACCGCCGCCCTGGATGCCGGTTACGTGACCTTGTCCGGCACCTATCTGGGACACTCCCTGATGCGCTGCAAAGACGAGTCTTTGAGCGCGTTGGATTATAAGATGCGCAAGGAGATGCAGATTGAGTTGAAGGAGATGCACCGGAAGCTGGGAATCACCTTTATTTTTGTTACCCATGATCAGGAAGAGGCTCTGACCATGTCGGACAAGGTGGTGGTTATGTCTGACGGTGATATCCAGCAGGTGGGAACGCCGGAGGATATCTATAATGAGCCTGCGAATCTGTTTGTGGCGGACTTTATCGGTGCCAGCAATATCTTTAAGGGCAAGATGGTGGGCGAGAAACAGGTGGAGTTTTGCGGATCCGTATTTACCTGTGTGGACGATTACGCCGTGGATACGGTGATCGACGCGGTGGTGCGCCCGGAGGATGTGGAGATCATGAAGATCGGAAGCGGGCAGTCCGCAGGGGAAACGTCAGAGGCTAAAGGCGGATCTGCGGGAGGATGGCAGCTTTCCGGGGAGGTGCTCACCTGTGATTTCAAGGGGATTTTCTATGTGACGGCAGTGAAGACGGACAAGGCGGAGATCGAGATTCATAATCTGAAGTCGTTCAAGGCAGGCGACAGAGTGAGATTAAATATTGCGCCGGACAATATTCATATCATTCCTTACGATACGTCGATCAATCACTATGAAGGTGTGCTGGAGAAGTATCACGCCGGTAAGGGATTTGTGATCGCGCAAATAATTTAATGATTTATTACGCGCCGTTAAAAACAACCACGATTTCACCTTTCCCTGCGCTTTAAAGTCCGTCGCGTGCGTGTACAACGCTAAAAACACTTCCTGGAACAGATCACCGGCGGCTCCTTCATCCTTTACCAAAGACAGTATATATTAATTTTTGCACATTACCTTTCAGACAGGCAATCAAATTCCCATTTGTTGTAATGGGACCATGTGTACTTCGAGGTATTAATCGACATTCTTTACAAATTAATGCATATATTAGAACAGGAATGATTCGCATTGCTACAGATCGGAAGAGCG
>CALDIE010000039.1 GCA_937901625.1 uncultured Lachnospiraceae bacterium | reverse complement strand
TCTTCCGATCTCCTGATGAAGGACTGCTGGTATGACAACTGGTTCTTTATCTATGATAAAAACATCGCGCCGATCTTAATCGGTGAATGGGGCGGCTTTATGAGAGAGCCGAACCTGACCTGGATGACACATCTGAGGACGTTGATCAAGACCTATCATCTGAATTACACGTTCTGGTGTTACAATGCCAATTCCGGTGATACCGGCGGACTGGTGCTCGATGACTTTACCACATGGGATGAAGAGAAATACGCTTTTGTAAAAGAGGTTCTCTGGCAGCAAAACGGCAAGTTTGTAGGTTTAGATCACCAGGTGCCTCTGGGGGCTAACGGGATCACCTTATCGGACGCCTATGTGGAAAACTGGTAAAGGGTAAATGTATATCGGATGAAAAGGCGGAAATGTACAAAATAGGGTACATTTCCGTTTTTTGTTGAAATGTATGTGTTTTTTTAATACAATGCAGCTGGTCGGAAGAATAGCTACGGATACGTGTAAACGATCCGAGAGTGAAAACGACCGGCCGATACAATTTCATATCACATGTTTAAGGAGGAAAAAAGCATGAAAATGAGAAAGGTTCTTGTTGGTGTGCTTACGACGATGACTGTTGCACTCACGGCGTGTGCAGGCGACAAGGCAGCGGAAACTTCCGAAGGTTCGATTACGATCGGTATTGCGCAGGATCTGGAAGACGGTCTTGACCCCCACCACGCAACAGGGGCAGGAACAAAGGAAATTCTGTTCAATATCTACGAAGGACTGGTCAAGTATGACGCGGACGGTAATCTGAACCCTGCCATTGCCGAAAGTTACGAAATAAGCGAAGACGGACTGACCTACACTTTTGATCTGAGGGACGGAGTAAAGTTCCATGACGGCAGCGTTTTAACGGCAGATGATGTGACTTATTCAATCGAACGTCTGGCCGGAGAGGGAGGAGATGATCCTTTGATACCGGCTTTTACCAATATTGCGTCCATTACCGCACCGGATGCTGATACGGTGGAGATCGTACTTGCAGATCCGGATACGGAGTTTCTGGCGTACCTGACAGCAGCGATCATCCCCGCATCCAATGAAGATCCGGCAGCCAATCCCATCGGAACCGGCCCGTACAAGTATGTATCGAGAGTTCCGCAGGAGTCCATCACGCTGGAAGCCTTTGACGATTACTGGGGAGAAAACGCGCATATCAAAAATATTGAGCTTAAGGTTGTGGCAAACCCGGATACCATCGTAATGGAATTGCAGGGAGGTACCATCGATCTGATCTGCCGTATCACGGACGATCAGGCAGCACAGTTGGCAGGCAGTGACTTCGATATTCTCGAAGGAACCATGAACCTGGTACAGGCTATGTACTTAAATAACGAGTTTGAGCCTTTCAAAGACGTACGTGTACGTCAGGCGCTATGCTATGCCATCGATCCTCAGGAGATCATGAATTTTGTTTCCGGCGGTAAGGGTACCGAGATCGGAAGCAGCATGTTCCCCGCATTCGGCAAGTATTATGAGGAGTCTTTAAACGACGTATACAATCAGGATCAAGATAAGGCAAGGGAGCTTCTGGCAGAGGCCGGATACTCCGATCTGGCCTTTACGATCACGGTTCCTTCCAATTATCAGCAGCATATCTCTACGGCGGAAGTTATCGTGGAAGAGTTAAAGGCGATCGGCGTTACGGCAACCATTCAGCTTGTGGAATGGGAGAGCTGGGTATCCGATGTCTATGTCGGAAGACAGTATGAGGCAACCGTAATCGGTGTAGATGCCAGCCAGCTGACGGCAAGATCGCTTCTGGAGCGTTTCACATCTACGGCAAGTAAGAATTTCATTAACTACAGCAATTCTTCTTATGACGTTGCTTTTGCGAATGCTATCAATACCACGGATGACGCGGCACAGACCGGATATTACAAGGAGTGCCTGCAGATCTTAGCGGAAGACGCGGCTAATGTATATATCCAGGATCTTCCGACCTTTGTGGCTATCCGCAACAATATCGGCGGTTATAAATTCTATCCTCTGTATGTTCAGGATCTTGCAAGTCTGTACTTCAAGGAACAGTAATCTGTCTATTACATACGGGAAATAACGGGAAGGAATGCGGAAATCTCCGCATTCCTTCTTTTCGAACCCGGGATGAGGTCTTCTATGAAATATTATCTTAAGAAAATCGTATCCATGCTGTTGACACTTCTGGTGGTCTCTTTTCTGGTATTTGCGGCTTTTGAGATCATTCCGGGAGATCCGGCGTTGGCAAAACTCGGAGCGGAGGCGACGGAAGTCCGGCTTGCGCAGATGCGTGAGCAGATGGGATTAAATCGTCCTTTTCTGGTGCGCTACGGCAGCTGGGTTCTGGATTGCTTAAAAGGTAATTTCGGCAATTCCTACAGTTACAACCAGAGCGTACGGTCCATGATCGCCGATAAGATCCCCATCACCATAACGATGACGATCATGGCGACGATCCTTACCATCGGTATTTCCATCCCTGCGGGCGTATCGACGGCAAAGCATGCCGGAAGCCGATATGATAAAGGCAGTTATGTTGTAAACCAGTTTGTAATGGCGATTCCCTCCTTTTTCCTGGGAATCCTGATGACCTTTGTCTTCGGGCTGATCTTACATTGGTTTACCCCCGGAGGATATATATCCTACAAAAAGGATTTCCGGGGATTTTTGGGTTATATGATCCTTCCGAGCGTTGCCATAGCCATACCGAAATGCGCCATGAGTATCAAACTTTTGCGTTCGGCTATCCTTACGGAAGCAGACAAGGATTATGTGCGTACGGCTTACTCGAGAGGAAATTCCACAACACAGGTTCTCTACGGACATGTGTTAAAAAACGCGTTGATCCCTTTAGTCACTTTCTGGGGAATGGCGGTAGCCGATATGGTTGCCGGAAGTATCGTGGTAGAACAGGTCTTTAATATTCCGGGACTGGGGCGTATCTTACTTACTTCCATCTCCAACAGAGATTACCCCGTTGTGGAGGCGATCATCCTGCTGGTGGCTGTTGTGGTTATCGTGATGAATCTGCTGGTTGATTTTCTCTATCGTAAGATCGATCACCGGATTGACAGGGAGGAGTAACGATGCGAAAACTGTGGAAAAAATACGACAATTTTCATTTTCATATCGGTCTTATCCTCACTTCGATCATCATGATCCTGGCGATCACAGGCATCTTTTATACGCCGTATGAGACAACGGAAATGAATATAGCCGCCAAATTTGCCCGCCCTTCCCTGCAGCACCTGATGGGGTGTGACAATTACGGACGGGATATCTTCAGCCGCGTGATGGAGGGCATCCGGAATACCTTTTTCATTGCCCTGATCACGGTTTCGATCGGGACGGTCGTCGGAGTTCTGATTGGTGCGGCCACCGGGTATTTCGGAGGACTTTTGGATGAGATCCTGATGAGGATCAATGACGCGCTCTTTGCCTTTCCGTCTATCCTTCTGGCGCTTGTGATCATTTCCATCCTGGGAACGGGGACGATCAATGTCACATTGGCCCTGGGTATCGCTTTTATACCGAGTTTTGCGAGGATCGTCCGCTCGGAGTACAAAAAGCAGATGTCACAGGATTATATTCAAAGCGCGCGATTGATGGGCGCGGGAGATGCACGTATCATCTTTGTGCATATTCTGCCCAATATCCTGCCGGTTCTTGTCAGTTCCGTCATGATCGGTTTTAACAATGCCGTCCTTGCGGAAGCGGGACTCAGTTACCTTGGGATCGGCGTTCAGCCGCCGGAAGCGTCTTTGGGAAGAATGCTCTCGGAAGCGCAGTCGTATCTGTTTACCGCCCCGTGGTATTCCCTGTTTCCGGGGCTTGTGATCGTGGTAATGGTACTTGGATTTGCCCTGATAGCCGAAGGGTTAAGTCAGAAGAAGTAGGGGGTAGAGGATGTTACTGGAAGTAAAAGATCTGACAATAGAATTTCATGATCATGACCGTCCTGAGCGAGTAGTCGAAAATGTCAGTTTTTCACTGGACCGCGGAGGGATCCTGGGGATCGTCGGTGAGTCCGGTTCGGGAAAATCCATGACGGCTCTGGCGATCGCGGGGCTCTTACCCAGAAAAAAATTAAAAAAGAGCGGTGAGATCCTCTTTGACGGTGTGGATCTTCTGACCTTGGAGAGAGCAAAACTCAGAGAATATCAGGGGGATGAGATCTCGGTGATCTTTCAGGAACCAATGACTGCCTTAAATCCGACCATGACGATAGGCAAACAGGTGGAGGAAAGCCTTAGGATCCACCGCGGGTTGAGCAGGGAGGAGCGTAAAAAACAGGCTCTTATCTGGCTTGACAAGGTTGAGATGGATGACCCGGAGCGTGTCTACGAGGCGTATCCGCATGAGCTTTCCGGCGGTATGAGGCAGCGCGTGATGATCGCGGCGGCCATGGTATCCGGACCGGAGCTCCTGATCGCGGATGAACCGACGACGGCATTGGATGTGACGGTTCAGGCGCAGATCATCGACCTTCTTTTAAAGATCAACGAAAAGGAAAAGGTATCGATTTTGTTTATCTCTCATGATCTGAGTCTGATACGGCAGATATCGCACAGGGTACTGGTGATGCAAAACGGGCGTATCGTCGAGGAAGGCGCAGTGGAACAGATTTTTGATGATCCTAAGGAAGACTATACCAAACAGCTGCTGGCAGCCATTCCCAAAGTGATATTGTAAGCATTGGGAGATGTCTTTGTTACGATTGGAGGAAACAGATGAGTGATCTGATCACGGTAAAGGACCTGGAGGTTTCCTTTAAGGAAAAGAAAAAAATACATACGGTGTTAAAAGGCGTCAGTTTTACGCTTAAAAAAGGAGAGATTCTGGGATTGGCGGGAGAGAGCGGTTGCGGTAAAACGACGATCGCCAAGGCAATCCTTAAAATGGTTCCCGTTCAATCGGGGGAGATCGTCATTCATGATAAAAAGTCGCCGCAGATGGTCTTTCAGGATCCCTACGGCTCCTTAAATCCGTCCAAAACCATCTCCTGGATCCTGGAGGAGCCTTTAAAACTCCAGGCCGCAAGGGAAAAGGATGATCCCGATCTTCCGAGAACGGCACAAGAGCGGCAAAAGAAGGTCTCGGAGATGTTACAAGAGGTCGGGCTCGATGACTCGTATCTGATCCATAAACCGACGGAACTTTCCGGCGGTCAGAGACAGAGGATCTGTATCGGCGCGGCGCTTATGCAGGAACCGTCGATTTTGATCGCGGACGAACCCGTATCGGCGCTTGATGTTACGATCCAGGCGCAGGTTTTGGAGCTGATGAAGCGCCTTCATGAGAAGAAAGATCTGTCCATTCTCTTCATTTCTCATGATCTGCGTACAATGTATCATTTTTGTGATAGAATAATGGTGTTGAAAGACGGCGTGATCGTGGAGGAAGGGGTGCCTGCCAAGATGTACCGCAGTCCGAAACATGAGTATACCAGGCTCCTGCTTCGGAGCGCCGGGATTACGATCGATCACAAAAATCGTGGAAAAAAGCCGGTATAAAAGAGCGGCAGTAAGGTGGATACGGAAGGGAGAGAAAGGATGTTTTTATACCCCACGACCAGTAAAAAGAGTGTTTACGATCTCAATTTTAAGGCCTTGTACCATAAGGGGTATCGCGGCATCATCTTCGATATCGACAATACGCTCGTAGAACACGGCGCTCCGGCGGATGACAGGTGCATCCGTTTCTTCGGCGAGATCCATGCGATCGGCTTTCGGACGATGATCGTATCCAACAACAAAGAACCTCGCGTGAAATCCTTTGCCGACGCGGTAAAGAGCCCTTATCTGTACAAGGCCGGTAAGCCTTCGCAAACCGGGTACCTTACGGCAATGGAGCGCATGGGAACGGATTGCGGAAATACTCTGTGTATCGGCGACCAGCTCTTTACGGATATCCTGGGCGCAAATCTTTGCGGCATGGATTCCGTTCTGGTAGGAAGAGTGGCCGGCCATGAAGAGATCCAGATCTATTTAAAAAGGATCCTGGAACTTCCTTTTCTGATCGCTTTTGTGGAGGGAAAGAAACGTAAGTTCCCCAAAAAGTCAGATACTTAAAAAAGATCAAGACGGATGAAGACTATCACATGAAAGGATCAATACCTGAATCTATGGACATCAATTCAAAAACAAAACTGATCGGTCTGCTCGGACACCCGGTGGGACATTCCGTTTCACCCTGTCTGCAAAACGCGCTGGCAGAGTATAGCGGATGCAACCTGCGTTATATGGCATTTGATATTCCGGAGGGGAAACTGGGAGAAGCCATAAAAGGTCTCTACGCGATAGGCGGCGTCGGATTTAATGTTACGGTTCCGTACAAAAAAGAAGTGATGCAATACCTGGTATCGATCGATGAGAAAGCGGAAACGATCGGTGCGGTAAATACGCTCAAAAGAAGCGAAAAAGGATTTATCGGATATAATACGGATATGCCGGGGCTTATGCGCGCCATGGAGTATGACCGGGTGGAAGTCAAAGGGCGTCCCGCGGTATTGCTTGGAGCGGGCGGTGCTGCCAATGCCGCACTGGCCGCGTTATCCGAACAGAAGGCCAAGGTGATCGTTATCGTCAACCGCTCCGTTGAAAAGGCGGATGCTTTAGCCGACCGTTTTCGGGATAAATACCCCGATACAAAGATCTTAACCGCGCCTTTAAGTACGGATGTATCGAAAGTAATGAAGGAAATATCGAATGATAAGTCCTGGGTGGCGCTACAAAGCAGCAGTGTGGGAATGTATCCGGATACGGAGAATGCCGTTATCACCGACGACGAATTTTACGGACTTATCGATGTGGGATACGATGTTATCTTCAATCCGGAAAAGACAAAGTTTATGCGTCTGGTGGAAGAAAACGGCGGAAGATCCTTTAACGGTTTAAAAATGCTTCTTTTCCAGGGGATACGTTCCTTTGAAATCTGGAATGAGGTATCGATCACAGATGAGATCGTGGAGGAATTGTTAGAGAAGTTGGGAAAGGCTTTGAAAGCCTGACCGGAGGAGACAGATATGTATTCGATCATACTGACAGGGTATATGGGCTCCGGAAAAAGCGGTGTCTCCGCATGTTTAAGAGAGCTGACCGGGATGGAAGTAATCGATACCGACATAGCGATAGAAGAAGCCTCGGGGCGTAGGATTTCCGAAATATTCGCAACGGACGGGGAAACATTTTTCAGGGAAATGGAGACGGATCTTTTGCGGGCGCTTGCAGAGGATGGTACAAAGAGGATCATTTCCACGGGAGGCGGTATGCCCCTTAGAGAGATAAACCGATCGCTCCTTAAGGAATGCGGTACGGTATATTATCTTAGCGCAAAAGAGACGACAATCTATGAAAGACTCGCGGGAGATACCACAAGACCGCTGCTGGCCGGATGTGCCTCGGCTGAGGAAAAGATCGGAAAGATAGCGGAGATGATGAAGATGAGAGATCCGATCTATCGTGACTGCGCGGATCATATCATTGAAACGGATGATCTTTCGATCGGGGAAGTCGCGGAGACGATCCTTAAGATCGAAAAAGAAGGAGGAAAAAAGTGAAATTACTGGTGATCAACGGACCGAATCTGAATTTTCTGGGAATCCGTGAGAAGGCTGTATACGGAACACAGGATTACAACGCATTGCTTGCGATGATAGAAAATAAAGCAAAAGAATGTGATTGCAGTATCGATTGTTATCAATCCAATCATGAAGGGGCGATCATCGATCGCATCCAGGAGGCGTATTTTGATGGAACGGAAGCGATCATCATCAATCCGGGCGCTTATACGCATTACAGTTACGCGATCCGGGATGCGCTTGCTTCCATTTTCGTTCCGAAGATCGAGATCCATATCTCGGACATCATGGCAAGAGAGTCTTTCAGGCATGTATCCGTAACAGCGGAGGTTTGTGATGAACAGATCAAAGGACTGGGGCTGGACGGATATCTCGTTGCGATCGACCATGCCATCGCGTTGATCAGAAAAAGAGCAGAACAGTAATTTAAGAAGGATCATAGGAACCGGGGGTGACAAAGATCAGTATCCGTAAACAGGACATCAAAACTGCAGGTGGGGATATTCTTGTCGGGATCATCATTGCGCTGGTTTCGATTCCCATTTCCATGGGTTATTCGCAGGTGGCGGGACTGCCGGTTGAGTATGGCCTTTACGGGTCTTTGCTCCCGATCGTTTTTTTCGGCTTTCTGACGAGTTCACCGCGTTTTGTCTTTGGCGTAGATGCGGCTCCTGCCGCGCTGGCAGGCGGAATACTGGCTTCGATGGGGATAGCGGGTGAGTCGGAGGAAGCCATCCGGATCGTTCCGGTCATCACGCTTTTGGTGGCGTTGTGGCTGTTTCTTTTTTATATCGTTAAGGCAGACAGACTGTTGAAATTTATCTCGCAGCCGGTGATGGGAGGTTTTATCACCGGTATTGGCGTGACCATTATCTGTATGCAGATCCCGAAGCTCTTTGGCGGAAGTCCCGGTACCGGAGAGATCGCAGAGCTTCTGGTGCATATGGTTACGGAGGCCATGAAGGGATTTCACGGGCTGTCTTTTTTGTTGGGCGTCGGTACGGTGGCATTGATCCTGATCGTCAAAAAGATCTCTCCCGGGATCCCGATGCAGCCGATCGTAATGTTTGCGGGGGCAGCGCTTACGTATTTCTTCCATATCGACCGTTATGGAGTAAAACTCCTTCCTTCGGTCGAGCCGGGACTTCCGAAACCGATCCTGCCGGAGGTGGGACTGATCTTTGGAAATCTTACGGATCTTGTCATGCCCAGTATGACCATTGCGCTTGTCATCCTCTCAGAGACGCTTCTTGCAACCAGCAATATGGCGCTTAAACATGATGATAAGATCATCACAAGCCGGGAGGTTTTAGCCTATGCGGTGGGAAACCTTACAGCAGCCGTATTCGGATGCTGTCCGGTTAACGGCAGTGTCTCCCGTACGGGGATCGCCGACCAGTACAAGGTAAAGAGCCAGATCATGAGTCTGACAGCCGGAGTGATGATGCTCCTGATCCTTTTATTCGGAACAGGATTTATCCGCTATCTGCCGGTACCCGTCTTAACCGGTATCGTGATCTCCGCGTTGATCGGAACCTTTGAATTTGGACTCGCAAAACGCCTTAAAACGATCGACAGAGAGGAATATCTGATCTTTTATGCCGCATTCTTTTCCGTATTGATCTTAGGTACGATCTACGGGGTGCTGATCGGCGCTTTGGAGCAGCTCTACCCGAATGTGGCACAGATTCACCAGATCGGAAGAGCACACGTCTGAACTCCAGTCACTAGCTTA
>CALDIE010000038.1 GCA_937901625.1 uncultured Lachnospiraceae bacterium | reverse complement strand
GTATACAAAGCGCCCGAAGAGAAATCGAATACCCTTGCTGCCAGAGTAACCGTACACTTCTGGGTGTTTAATACAACCGAATGACCGGCCTTTAAGATATCTGCAACATGACGGGAATCTTCCATGTTCTCGGGAGCAACAACCTCGATATCATACGGGGTATCCTCTCTTTCCTCATCAACATATGAATCTTTCTTGCGAAGAGCAAACTTGCTGATCAACCCGGGAGACTTCTTCGCGGGCTTCTCATCATAATATTCCGACTCGGAATCATCATACTCATCTTCCTCAGAGTATGCATAATCATCCTCGAAGTAATCGTCTTCGCTCCTCTTGCCGCCTCTAAAATAATTGCTGAAAGTTCTTGCTAAATTATCGAACATTCCTGTATCCTCCTGTTACGCAAATTTAAATATAAAGCTTAGAATTAATATTTCCACTGGGATAAATATATAACAGAAAAATATTTATGTCAACACAACTTTTGGTAAAAAACACAAGGATTTGCAACTGAAAACAACCTAGATATGGTAAAAATAAAAGTTTTATGTCGACTTTTGACACAAGATATTGTACAAGGAAATAAAAAAATCCCCAACAGATCAAAAACTGTCGGAGATTTTTGTGTAATTTGTCTAAAACAAATACAAACGATGTTGGGGGTAAAAGTATCTATTGTCCACAATTGATGTTACGAACAGATCATCAGATGGCGTAATTACGTTCTCCGAAGATTCCGGTACCCACACGGACACAGGTGGCACCCTCTTCGATGGCTACCGCATAATCTCCGGTCATACCCATGGATAAAACAGGATGCTCCGGCAGATAAGGAGCGGCGTCTTCCCTGGCAATTCGTCTCAATTCCTTAAAATAGATACGGTTATCTTCCGCGTTCTCCGTATAAGGGGCGATCGTCATCAGGCCGCAGATATTGATGTTTGAAAGGGAGAAAACGGACCGGATCAGTTCCAGGTTGGCACTCCTGTCAGAAGTACCGAACTTACTCTCCTCCCCCGCTACATTGATCTCGATCAGGATATCCTGAACACAATCCTTCTTTTGTGCCTCACGGTTAATGGCCTGGGCCAAATGAAATGTATCTACACTGTGGATCAGATCGACTTTGCCAACAATATACTTGACTTTATTGGTCTGCAGATGCCCGATCATGTGCCAGTGAATGTTCCCCGGAAGGGCGTCGATCTTGGCGGTTAATTCCTGCACTTTATTTTCACCGAAGTGACGGCAGCCAAGGTCGTAGGCTTCCTGTAACATCTCAACCGGCTTTGTTTTGCTGACGGCGATAAGCGTCACTTCTTCGGGGTCGCGACCGGCTTTTTTTGCGGCTTCTTCTATATTTTTCTTAACCTCTTTCAGGTTTTCTTCTATCATATATGTCTCTCCTTAGTTCGTATCCTGTGTCTGGTCTAGCGGGTTTTCATATTGTTCAAAGATCAGATCATCCTCGGCAATGGAATCCGCGTTCAGCGCGATAAAATCATATTCCAGAAGACCGTATCTTGTCTTGGAATCAACGATCGAGTATTCTTCGTTGGAATAAAGGATCTCTACCTGGTTAAAACGCGCATATCCCTTATTGATATTATACACGCCGGTCAATTGTCCCTTTTTGGCGACGATGACTTCTTCGAGTGTATCCTGTAACAACAGATAATCTCCCGCGTGCAGCTGGGTATTATCCACATAGTAATTCCCATCCTCGTCCCTGGAATAGACTTCGATCTCATATTCCACAGGTTCGGTGCTGCCGTCTTCGAGGAATGTCTTTTTTAATACCACAACGGTATCCGACTGTTCGCCTTCCCGGATCACACATTCTTCGGGGATGACATAGAATTCCTTTACCACGATGGAGGAATTAGGGATCTTAAATCCTTCCGTGGCCGTATCGACAAACTGTATATCGATAAAACGGTCGGTACAGAAGTTGACCATGGAATTGTTAAATCGTAACTCCGCGTAGTAATCATCGCCGATATTGAATATATCAAAAGAGGATACACGGATCGCCTGCTGGTTTTTTAAGAATTTAACCATAGGGTTTTTCATGCTCGAGACTTCTTTTATGAGACGCAAACGTTCCAGACGGTATTCGTCAAGCGGTATGACGACGGACCAGGTCTCGGAAGTGATCAGTTTATAGATCGGTGACTGCTGATCCACAAGGGCGTTGTTTTCCAACATGGTTTCCGTATAGTTATCTCTGTTAAAGTCCTCTTCGGTTAGCATTTCGGCTGTTTTGTTCTCATAGCCGTCGATGCTGTAGGTCACATATCCCGGTGTTGTTGTGGAAAAAGCCTTGATCATAT
>CALDIE010000037.1 GCA_937901625.1 uncultured Lachnospiraceae bacterium | reverse complement strand
ATCCGTCGCTTAGCGATGCAATGATGCATTACGGAATGGCGTATACTTTAAGCCGGTATAAGGATATTTTTAAGACGGATCTGATCCGCACCAAGATAGAGGAACGGAAGGATAACCGCGGGAAAAACAGCTGTCTGGAGTTTATCTATCGAACGGTGGAGGATCGGTGGATCAGGATGACGGTATTTTTGCTTTCCGGGGAAGCTTATCATGATGAAGCGGTCATTGCGATTGAGGATTATGATGATATTGTGGAGCAGCATGCTTTGAGTATCATTTATAACACGACCTTGTTGTCGGATTATGAGGCGTTTTACGAGTACAACCCGGAGGATGATGAGTTTTACGACCTGACCTTTGAAGGCGGTCGTCCGGTACGGAAAAAGAGGAAAAGAGAAAGCCTTCACAGTGAGGGATTTAACCTCGACGGGCACATGCATCCGGATGATCTGGCGTTATTCCGGCAAGCCTGCTCAAAGGAAGTGATCGAGAAAAATTTTCTGGAAGGAAAGAATGTGGCGCATCTGTGCCTTAGGAGAAAGGTTGGAGATACGTATGTTCCGTATCACTACGGGCTGCATTACTACGAGGGATTCGGGAAGCAGAGAGTCTTGATCACGCGGCGCGCGGAGGATCAATAGGAATATTATTGTAAACTGGTGCGAAAATGTGTATAATGGTAAAAGGTTGGGATATGTCCGGCTATTTCAGACAGGTTTTAGGAGGATAAAAGTATGGCTTTTTTTGAAAGTGTTGGAGAGAAGTTGTCATCTTTCGGAAGCGATGTGTCAAATAAGACGAAGAACATGGTGGATCTTAGCAATATGAATTCACAGTTGAGAACCTGTGAGGACAATTTGCGTAAGACTCATATGCAGATCGGTGAATTATATTATCAGATGAATAAGGACAATCCGGCACCCGAGTTTGCCGAGTTGTTTGTAAAGACAAAGGAAGCGGAGGCTGCCATCGCGCAGTTGAAGCAGTCCATTTTAACGACCAGAGGATTGAAGCTTTGTCCGAACTGCGGTGGTGAGATGCCTGTAGAAGCATCGACATGCACGAAGTGCGGAGCAGCGTTGGCTGTACCTGCGGGACAGGTAGCGGCAACATCGTCTGCAGCACCTGCGCAGACAGTACCTACGCAGACAGTACCTGCGCAGACGGTGCCTGCTCAGACAGAGGAACCCAGGAAGATCGTTGCTAACGCATGTCCTTCCTGCGGAACGGAGAACACCCCGGGAGCATCTTTCTGTGAGAATTGTGGTACGAAACTGAATTAAGAGAAGAGTGGCGAGTATGAAAAAAAAGACGATTAGTGCGATCATGACAGGATTGATCATTTCCTTGTCGATCATGATCATTATGCTGATCTACTTTATCGAAAAGCGCGGTGCGAGGACGGTAACGGAAGATGTGAGTCCGATCGATCTGATCACGGCGGAGGGTACAACGATACAGGAAACGGATGTTGCATCGGCAGGAAGTACGGCAGAGGAAACAATCGAAGAAAGAACAATCGTGGTGGCAACCCCGAATGCGACCTCCAGTGTCAATGTTCGTTCCGGTCCCGGAACGGATTATTCGAGAATCGGCTCCGCTTATCCTCAGAGCGAATATGAGGTAGTGGAAATCCTGGATAACGGATGGACGCATATCCTTTATGAAGGAGAAGAAGGCTACATAAGCAGCAATTATGTGGATTATAGCGTACAGCAGTTGTTGGACGCGGCCGGAAATCCTGTATATGAGCCGATCGATCCGGATACAGCACTGGCTCTTTTAAAAGGCGAAACCCCCGGTGTCTCTGAGAATGAGGCAGAGGAACCGGTAGGGGATAATGAGCCGGTGGATTGAGATGGGAGCGGTGGTTTCCCGGTTTCCTGGTAATGATGCTTGATCAACTCCGGTTCTAAAATTACAAATGAAATACACAGCCCAAAAAATCAGCGTATTTGTAGATTTTTGGGGCTGTTTTTTGAAAGTTTACTTTGTGACCATCTCTATCTTACAAGTATGAACCTTAGTCTTTTCATCATAGTTGATGCCGACAAGTATGATCTTGCCTTTACGGTTCTTTAGGATAGTCGGATATTCACGGTCTTTGATCTGCTGAATGGCTGCCGTGTCAGACTTGTTCCATTTCAGCTCGATAACAAGTGTCGGATCGGTAGCCTTACGAGGAATGAAAACAACATCAGCGATACCCTTACCGCTTGGAAGCTCCTCGATCTTCATGTAGTTATCCACACAAACGATATAGGCGAACTTGATAACATATCTGAGTGCCTGCTCGTCATTGTAATAGGTGGGAGCATAGTTCATCATACGAATTTCGTCAATGGCTTTGGCTACAGCTTCCTCGTTTCCGCTGATAGTATCTTGCAGAAGCTTTTTTGAATTACTAAGAAGATCGACCAATACTTCATGCTTGGTCATTTTTAGGATATTGGAAAATTCCAGTCTGATTTCATCATTGGGGATATGAACAAACTCCCTAATGATCTCGTCCTCGTCATCGCCCTCTCCAAAAACCTCGACTTTCTGCTCATATGCAAGATAGCCAAGATGAACAAGCAAGGTCAAAACATCGTCTTTTACCTTGAAGCCTGTTACATCATTCTTAAAACTGCTTGAGTTGATCTCAATAGTCTCGCCTGCAATAAGCTGCGCAATATCTCCTTGCAGTCCTTCCTCGTCCATTTCTATATAGTCAAGCAGATTATCCGCAGCAGAAGTCTGTCTCCAATACGATGTGTATTTTTTCTTTTTGGCAGCACAGATAACCGAATAAGGATTATAGATGGAGTGAATATCTCCGACTGTGTAACCGTCATACCATTTCTTCATCTTGCGAAAGTCAGCGTGATATTTATCACAAATTTTATGCACATCTTCTTCCAAGAAGCCTGTGTACCTTGCAAATTCATCAGGCTCGATGATGGAATGCTCCTCAAAATCAGATATAGCAGACTGTGAACCGTCTTTCTTTATGGGCAGGATACCCGTCATATATGCGGTTGCAAAAGTCTTAGATGTTGACGTGATGCTCTTGAACAATGATCTTAAAAATTCAAGATATGCTTTTGCAGTTTCAGGTTTTTCTCTGATGGGAGCGTCCCATTCGTCAATTATTATCACAAATTTTCTCTTTGTAAACTCAACGGCATTAAGAAGTGTTGACGTAAAAGAAGAATCAATCATCAAATCGGGATATGCCGCTTTTAGTTCCTCAGTTACCTTGATTTTTATATAATCATCTATAGGAGTATCTCCCGACTCCTCCATGAGCTGTGTCAAATCAAGGCATATTACCTGATATTTATTTATGTGTTTCTCATAAGTTTTCTCATTGCTTATACAGTAGTCCGCAAAAACATCATGCGAATCACAGGTATAGTCATAATATGCACATAGCATCTGCGCCGCATAAGACTTGCCAAACCGACGCGGTCTGCTG
>CALDIE010000036.1 GCA_937901625.1 uncultured Lachnospiraceae bacterium | reverse complement strand
TACCAGTCGGCCCTTGATGCTTATATCAACCCTTCCATCATCGAGGAACGCAAGCCCAGAGTCGGTATCGTCGGAGAGATCCTGGTTAAGTTTGCGCCCGCTGCCAATAACTACCTTGTGGATTTACTCGAGCACGAAGGCGCCGAAGCCGTTGTACCCGACCTTTTGGACTTTATGTACTACTGCTTCTACAATCAGATCTACAAGGCAGAGTATCTGGGAACGAGCAAAAAGACATCCTCCATCTCCCGCATGGGTATCACGGGTATGAATATGATCCGCTCTACGGCATCCAAGGCCTTTGAAAAGAGCAAACATTTTGAACCGCCTGCCAATATTTACGACCTGGTGGATTACGCAAAAGAGATCGTGGATATCGGTAACCAGACCGGTGAGGGGTGGTTCTTAACCGGTGAGATGCTCGAACTCATTCACAGCGGTACATCCAATATTGTATGTACACAGCCGTTTGGTTGTCTTCCGAACCATATCGTCGGAAAGGGCGTCATCAAGACTTTACGCAAGCACTATCCGAATTCCAATATCGTCGCGATCGACTATGATCCCGGCGCTTCGGAAGTAAACCAGTTAAACCGTATCAAATTGATGCTCTCTACCGCCAACAAAAACTTAAAGAAAGAGAAAGAAAAGGAACAGGCAGTATAATAAAAAAGACCATCCGGAGGTGTCGCCGGGTGGTCTTTTTGTTATTCAATATTCAAGCATTTTGCAGGCTCTTTAAATACTCTGTCGCTCTTTTAAGTCCTTCTTCCGAAAAAGGATACTCCGTCTCTTTGATCAGGGATTTTTCTGTTTTTTCAAAACAATTGGGCTCCGGCCAGATACAAACACGAAGTGTCACGATCGGATCCTTTGGTTTTTCTCCCTCTTCCACCGGGATTTCCACTGTCTTTTTCTCAAGCAAAAACCTTGTGCCGTCCATGCTTCCGGTAAAACGTTCTTTCTTAATGTAATTTAAAGAAATATGATACAGATAATCTTCAAAATCTATTCCCATGGTTCCTTCCCCCTGTCTTCATACTATTCAGATTTTTTCTCCTCAGAGCCGATCTTTTTAAGATCGTAAGGCGTCAACTGGTACACAAAGTAATTCAGCCAGTTAGAATATAAGATATTACAATGCGATCTCCACTGTAAAGCCGGCTTTTGCGTCGGATCATCGCCCGGATAATAGTTGACCGGCACATGAATGGGAAGATTTTTGGACAGATCTCTCTTATACTCCTTATCCAATGTATAGCGGTCATACTCGGGATGTCCCATCAAAAAGATCTGCTTTCCGTCTCCCGTCATACAGAGAAGAACGCCTGCCTGTTCCGATTCCGCCAGAACCGTCAGTTCATCACAGGCATAGATATCCTCTCTTGCCACCGTGGTATGTCTTGAATGCGGCGCGTAGAAATAATCATCAAATCCTCTGACCAGAGGGTTTCTTCTGTTTCTTACCCTGTGGCGATAGATGCCAAACAGTTTTTCTTCCAAAGGTATTTTCTTTAAGCCAAAATGATGATACAAGGCTGCCTGAGCGCCCCAGCAGATATGAAGGGTGGATGTCACATGGGTCTTTGTCCAGTCCATGATCTCGCAGATTTCCTGCCAATAATCCACTTCTTCAAAAGGCATCTGCTCCACCGGCGCTCCGGTAATGATCATTCCGTCAAATTTTTCATCCATTATACTCTCAAAAGTAACATAGAAACGGTTCAGATGATTTGCGGAAGTATTCTGGGCAATATGGCTCTTTACCATCATGAAGGTCACATCCACCTGTAGCGGAGTGTTTGAAAAGGCTCTTAAAAGCTGCAGTTCCGTATCCTCTTTTAAAGGCATAAGATTTAAAATGCAGACCTTTAAGGGACGGATGTCCTGGTGCATTGCGCGCTTTTCATCCATCACGAATATATTTTCATTTTCCAATGTTTCCTTTACCGGCAGATCACTTTGTACTTTGATCGGCATGACCGTCACCTCAATTCTACTGTATTTTTTATTCCGGATGAATATGATACCAGGGTCATAAGGTCCAAATCTTGCGCTTGCGCAACGATTTGAGACTTTGTGACCCTTTTATCATTATATATAGCGGATAAAACTGCTATACCAGATATTTCTCCATAAACTCTTCTTCCGTAACGATCGGGATCCCCAGACTCTGCGCCGTTTTGTTCTTGGAAGACGTTGATGTCGCATCGTTATTGACCAGAAGAGTCGTCTTTTTCGTAACGGAACCCGTAACCTTTCCGCCGCGACGTTCGATCTCCTCTTTTAACGAATTACGATTTTCAAAATGCTCCAAAGATCCCGTGATCACCACGACCATCCCTTCCAGGTTTAACGCGCCGGCATTGCTCTCCGGTTTATGAAGATGACAAACCTCTATTAGCGCATCAAAACCCGCCTTTTTATCAACATCCGAAAAATACTCCCGGATCGATCCGGCCATCACATCTCCTACGCCGTCGATCGAGGCCAATTCCTCCCCGGATGCTTCCGCCAAGCGCTCCGGTTCATGATCAAAATAGCGGCTGATCACCTTTGCGTTGGCTGTTCCGACTCCGGGGATACCGACAGCGCCAAGTATCCTCTGAAGTGTTGTATCGGATGCTTTTTCGATCGATGCAAGAAGATTGTCACAGGACTTCTCCTGTACTCCATCCATTTGCAGGATTTCTTCTCTGTGTTCATTTAAGTGGAAAATATCATCAAAACGATGGATCAGTCCGGCGCCGATCAGTTTCTCTAATGTCGCCTCCGAAAGTCCTTCGATATTCATGGCGTCACGCTCCACAAAATGGACAAATGCCTTTAACTTTTTTGCCGGACAGTCGGGGTTTACGCAATATAACACCTCGGAGTCCTGCTCCTTGTTGATCTTTGTATCGCCTCCGCAAACCGGACAATGTGCCGGGATCTCAATATTCCCGGATAAAGTCAGATTCTCCGAGATCTGCGGGATGATCATATTGGCCTTATATACTTTGATCCGGTCACCGATGCCGAGTTTCAAACTTTTAACGATACTGACGTTATGAACGCTGGCCCTGCTTACGGTCGTCCCCTCCAGTTCCACCGGATCAAAAACCGCTACGGGATTGATCAATCCTGTTCTGGATGTATTCCACTCGATCTTTTGAAGCGTTGTTTCCGCCGTTTCATCCGCCCATTTAAATGCTATGGCACCACGGGGGAATTTCGCCGTTCTTCCAAGGGAAGCCGCGTAGGCAAGATCATCATAGGAAAGGACCAGTCCATCGGATGGAATATCGTTCGAAGGGATCTTTTCTTCAAAGCGCGCGATCGCTTCCAGGATCGTATCCTCATTTACCCTTTCATATTCAACGGTTTCAAAACCCTGCTCTTTTAAGAAACGAAACTGCTCTTCCATGGAATTGGAAAAATCCACTCCCTCAGCGCTTACCAGGGTAAATATATACATTCGAACATTTCTTGACGCCGTGATCTCATTATTTAACTGCCGAACCGACCCGCTGCATAAATTTCTCGGATTTTTATACTTTGCGTCCGTATCCGGTATGGTGGCATTTACCTTTTCAAAGTCCGAATATGTGATGACCGCCTCGCCACGAATGATCAATTCTCCTTTAAAAGCGATTTTAGAAGGAATATTCTTAAATACCTTTACATTATTGGTGACAACTTCTCCGACCTCACCGTTTCCGCGGGTAACACCACGAAACAGTTCACCGTCGCGATAGGTAAGCACAACCGTCAGTCCGTCTTCCTTCCAGGATAAAAGACCGTCATGCCCGTTTAACCAGTTTTTTAACTCCTCGCGACTCTTGGTCTTATCAAGCGAAAGCATTGGGCTTTCATGACGGATCTTTTCAAGCTCTCCGACCGCCTCATATCCCACATGGATCGTCGGGCTGTCTGCCATGACAACCCCGGTCTTGTCTTCAAGAGCTTTTAATTCATCGTATAAGGCATCGTATTCATAATTGGACATGATCTCTCGATCTTCGCTGTAATAGGCTTTTCCTGCCTCGTTTAATCTGCCGATCAGCCATTTCATCCTCTCCTGCCAGGTTTGAGATTTATCCTTTTCTTCCATCATATCCGCATTACTCCCGTTTTCGCCGAAACATAACTTTTACATTATATCACTTTTTGCGCAAAAGTAAAAAAAAGCCGTATCCTTTCCTGTCGGGATACGGCTGATGAATATCCTATGATAACAGATCACTCTCAGGGTACT
>CALDIE010000035.1 GCA_937901625.1 uncultured Lachnospiraceae bacterium | reverse complement strand
GCTTGCGGTGAGTCTCTTGACGGGGAGATCATTGATAAGATCACGGAAAGACGCCTTTTTGAAGAAATAAAGAGCGGTATCCAGACGATCCAGTACCAGCTGATCACGTTAATGACCTGTAACGGTCAGGCACCCTTTGTTACGATGTTCATGTATCTGGACGAAGTGGAGGAAGGGCAGTTACGCGACGATCTGGCAGCCATCATCAAGGAAGTGCTTGAGCAGAGAATGAAGGGCGTACGCAATGAAAAGGGAGTGTGGGTGACACCGGCGTTCCCGAAGCTGATCTACGTCCTGGATGAGGACAATATCAGAGAGGACTCTCCTTACTGGTATCTGACGGAACTGGCTGCAAAGTGTACCGCCAAGAGAATGGTACCGGACTACATCTCCGCAAAGAAGATGAAGGAATATAAGGGCGGTGATGTGTATCCCTGCATGGGATGCCGATCCTTCTTAACACCTGATACGGAGGGACTCGGAGAAGACGGAAAGCATAAATACTACGGAAGATTTAACCAGGGTGTTGTAACGATCAATCTGGTGGATGTGGCCTGTTCGAGTGAAGGAAATATGGATCGCTTCTGGGAAATCCTTGAGGAGCGTCTGGAACTTTGCCACAGGGCGCTTCGCTGCCGCCATGAGAGACTGCGCGGAACGGTATCGGATGTGGCTCCGATCCTTTGGAGATACGGCGCATTGGCAAGACTCGGCAAGGGGGAGAGGATCGACAGTCTCCTTTATAACAATTATTCCACGATTTCCCTCGGATATGCCGGTTTATACGAGATGTGCGTAAGGATGCTCGGAAAGTCTCATACCGATCCGGAGGCAAAGCCTTTTGCTTTGGCTGTAATGCAGCGTTTAAACGATAAGTGCGCGGAGTGGAGAGAGGCGGAGAATATCAGCTATTCCCTTTACGGGACGCCGATGGAGTCCACAACCTACAAGTTTGCCAAGTGTCTGCAGAAGCGTTTTGGCGTGATCAAGGGCGTTACGGATAAGAATTACATCACAAACAGTTATCATGTGCATGTTTCTGAGAAGATTGACGCGTTCAAGAAGCTTGAGTTTGAAGCGGAATTCCAGAAACTTTCGCCCGGAGGTGCCATCAGCTATGTGGAAGTGCCGAATATGCAGAACAATATTCCGGCGGTTCTTGCAGTGATGAAGTTTATATACGAGAACATCATGTACGCTGAACTGAATACAAAGAGCGATTTCTGTGAAGTGTGCGGATACGACGGAGAGATCCTGATCGTGGAAGATGCGCAGAGAAAGTTAGTCTGGGAGTGCCCGAACTGCGGAAACCGTGACCAGAGCAAGATGACGGTAGCCAGAAGAACCTGCGGTTACATCGGAACACAATTCTGGAACCAGGGGAGGACGCAGGAGATCAAAGACCGGGTACTGCATCTTTCGAACGGAATCCTGCAATAAAAGGAGAAGAAAGAATGTATGTTGGGCAGATCATGAAAGCGGATTGCGCCAACGGTCTGGGAATGAGGGTAAGCGTATTTGTTTCCGGATGTACGATCCACTGCAAGGGCTGTTTTCAGCCGCAGACATGGGATTTTGAATACGGCCAGCCTTATGACAGCGCAATGGAGGAAATGATCTTAGAGGAGTTGGGAAAAGGCTACTATGACGGATTGACGATCCTGGGCGGGGAACCGTTTGAACCATGCAATCAGAGGGTGATCGTCGGACTGATCCGGAAGTTTAAAGAGCGCTACCCGCGGATGAATCTGTGGATGTACACAGGGTATCGTTTGGACGAGGATCTGGTGCCGGGTGGAAGAAAATATACCTCGTTCACGGATGAGATCCTGGATCAGGTGGATATCCTGGTGGACGGTCCGTTTATGCTGGAAAAGAAAAATCTGATGTTAAACTTTCGAGGATCCGAAAACCAGCGGATCATCGATATGAAAAAATCCAGAGAACTTGGAGAAGTCATATTGTCTCCCTTGAATAATACGATGTAGGGGTCAAAAGGTCGTTTACCCCAACTATATAGGGACAAATAATGTACTCATATTGTGGGATAATCCTCTTAAGACAAGCAAAGGGTTGGCTTGATCTTAAATCATAAGACAGAAAGTCAGAGAGGAGAGACGCCTATGAAGGAAGAGAGTACATTGGTAAATATGGATGAGTTTTTGACGATGGATGAAGAGGCGGAGATCCGCTTTTTGGTCACGCTGATGAGGCGGCATTTTTTAAGGGAAGAAAGAGAACCGGTTTTTAAAGAGAGTTAAAGGAGGAAGAAAGCAGAATGGAAAAATTGACAATGGAGGGACTTGCGAAGAAGTATCCTGAGGTATATACATTTTTTGAAACACATGATCTTGCATCGATGGAAAACGGAAAGTACCCGATCAATGATACGGATTATGTGAGCGTTCAGTCTTACGATACGAAAGCGTATGCAGAGAAGAGATACGAGTCACATCACCGTTTCATCGATATCCAGTATATCATCGACGGAACAGAGAAGATCGTGGTTGCGCCTGTGGATACCCTGGTTCCCTGCACGGAATTTGATGAGGTAAAGGACATCATATTCTACGGTAATGAGACGGCAGGTGAGGATATCATCCTCACAAAGGGAGAGATGGTCGACCTTCTTCCGGAGGACGGTCATATGCCCGGTGTATCCGTGGCGGAAGCTGTTCCGGTTAAGAAGGCAGTCGTTAAGGTATTGATCCGCTAAGATTGTGTATCTGTTATATTTTTAGACTTAGGGAGGCATCGTTTTGATGTCTCCTTTTTTTTCATTGGTTGCTCGTAAGAAGCAACTATTTTTTACTGTACTGCCATCGGATGATGGTTAACGGATCATTAGCGAATGGTGGTCATCAGAGTGTCAACGGGCTGCTCGCGGATAGTTAAAGGACATCGAAAATAAGGTGACATAATAAGGGGTGGTATGATACAATATTTTGAAATGGGCAAGTGTATAAAACAGATAAAAATGGCTTGCTTTTGCCCCCGACATCACGTAATAAAACAGGGGGATATGTACCGGAGAGGTTCACATGGAGCAGAATAATGGCTCTGCCGGAAAGAGCAGACAGAGAAGAGATATAAACTTATATTACGATCCCAAAACAAAGACTTACAGACAGGCTTCGCCCCGTCTGATCCGCCGCAGAAAGCAGATGCGAAGAAAGCGGATCCTTATGGCGGCGAGTGCGGCGGTTTTGTTGATGATCCTAACGGTGGTGATCGTTAATGGAGCGCAAAAGAAAAGGGTGGCCGCCGAAAATGAAGCCCGGATCGAGGCGATGGCCGCTGATACGGCATCGGAAGTGCCGGATGTATCCCAGGATCCTATGGGAGTGGTCTACGCGGCGGAAGGAGAAGGGAAAGAGCCGGAAAGCACGCTTTCGTCGAATGCGGCAGAGTTAGAAGAGGAGCAGGGAATCGCCTTCTCCGATCCTTTGTATTTTTATGAAGGATATAAGGTTCATTCCACATCTTCTACGGGATATATGGATGAATCCATGGAGATGTACAGTGAGAACGCGGTCTTGATCGACCTCTCCGACGGATGTATCGTAGCCGGGCGCAACCCGGACGCGATCATATATCCGGCTTCGATGACCAAAGTACTGACAGTTTTGACGGCGGCGGATCTGGTAAAAGACCTTGATGATACTTTTACCGTCACGCAGGAGATCACAAACTATACTTATTCGCATCAATGCAGTCAGGTAGGGTTTGCTATCGGGGAGACGGTACCGGTACGCGACCTGTTCTACGGAACGGTCCTGCCTTCCGGCGGAGATGCGGCAATGTCGCTTGCTGTTTATTGCTGCGGGTCGGTGGATGCTTTTGTGGAGAAGATGAATGAAAAGGTGGAGGAACTCGGTCTTTCATCTACGGCACACTTTACCAATCCGATCGGGATTCATGATGAAAACAATCGTTGTTCCCTGACGGATATCGCGATGATCATGAAGGCGGCAGCAGAGAATGAATTCTGCAGAGAGGTTCTCTCGGCGCATGTATATACGACAACGGCCACGGAGCAGCACCCGGATGGGATTGTGATCTCCAACTGGTTCTTACGCCGGATCGAGGATAAAGATACGCATGGAGAGGTGATCTGCGCAAAGACCGGTTTTGTCAATGAAAGCGGGTGCTGTGCGGTAAGTTATGAGATCTCAAATGACGGAAATCAATATATCTGTGTGACGAGTAACACATACAGCAGCTGGCGCTGTATATATGACCATGTGGCAATCTATGATCGCTACGTTAATTAGATTTGGAGGTTCGAGGCATGATCAAAGCAGAACACCTGACGATGGTATATGGGGAAGATTTTAAGGCTGTAGATGACCTTAGTTTTGAAATCGGAAAAGGTGAGATCGTAGGATTTGCCGGACCTAACGGTGCCGGAAAGACGACGGTGATCAAGATGTTGACCGGAATCCTTAAGCCGACGGACGGACGGGCCCTCATCGGCGGGTACGATATCTTAAAGGAACCGATCAAGGCAAAACAGTCTTTTGCGTATGTGGCGGACAATCCGGATGTGCTCTTACAGTTAAGCGGACTCGAGTATATCAATTTTATCGCGGATGTATACAAGGTACCGGAGGATGAGAGAAAGGGACGTACGGAGGAGCTTGCGGAACGGTTCGGCATACTGGATGCCTTAACGACTCCTATGCGGGATTACTCGCACGGTATGCGTCAGAAACTGATGGTGATCGCCGCCCTGATCCACAATCCCCCTGCCTGGATATTGGATGAGCCGATGACCGGTCTGGATCCGGCGGCGGCCTTTGAGTTAAAGCAGATGATGAAAGAACATGCCAAGGCCGGCAATGCTGTGCTGTTTTCCACCCATGTTCTTGAGGTGGCGGAGAAACTTTGTGACAAGATCATTATCATCAATCACGGAAAAGATCTCTACCAGGGAACAGTGGAAAAATTGTCTGAGGCGCATCCCGGAGAGGATCTTGAGCAGATCTTCTTAAATATGATCCACTATCACACCCCGGGAGAGGAGCCGATAGAGTAAGCGTCTTTACGCATCAATTGTAGAGAACAGTGCTGTGATGTGGCGGCGGAAAGGATGAGAATGAATCAGATCAGGAGTATATTTCAGGCTCTTACCAGAAATTCCGAGATGAAGACACCAAAAGAGGGCACCAAGGGAAGTATTTATCTTTCCCTGGGGATCATTGCCCTTTCCTGTATCATGCTCCCCTGCTGTTTTGTGGTGGGATACGTCAGTTATTTTATGACTATGGCGATGATCGCCGCGGATAACCGGATGGGCGGGATTGTGACCGAAGTCCAGATCATCTCGGCATTTTCTATGGTATTTGGTATGATGGTGATCTTTAGTGTTCTTTTCTTTTCTTCCGACAGAGAACACCTGGTAACCCTCCCGATCGCGTCTCATCACCTGATGATGGCCAAGTTTCTCTATGCCTATATGGCAGAGAGTATCATGGAGTTTATGGTATTGATCGCCATGTTTATCGGCTATTTTATTGCTCTCGGAAAGTCTTTTGGCGCCGCTGCGGCACTTCATCCCGTCGGGTTGATCACCGCCCTTCTCGGTGTTGCGCTCATTCCGTTGGTACCGCTTGCTTATTGCGGGATCATCAGCCTTATACTGATGGCGGTATTAAAAAACGTCCGGAAGCGCAAGGTCTTCGATCGTGTATCATCGGTGTTGATGCTTTTGTTTATAGCTCTCTTTTTGCTGTCTTTTGCGGGGCTGGATGGAATTACCGTAGAGAATTATATGAATTCGCTCGCAAACGAGAGTAACCTGTTTTTCCGTGTGATGAATATCTTTTTCTTTCCCGTCGCCTTTATGAGAAGGGCGCTGGCGGAGAATAATGTTTTGTATATACTGCTTTATCTTCTTGCGAATGCGTTGGTAGTGGCTGTATTCTACCTGGTCGGATACTTTACCTATCAGGAGGGATTGTATATGGCTGCGGGGCTGGGAAGCGGAAAGCGCAGCGCGGATCGAAAGGGGAATGCCTATCGTCAGAAATCCTTCTTTGCGGCCTGTGTGGCAAAGGAGTGGAAGGTGCTTACCAGAACCAAGGCATTCGCTGGTAACTGCGTTTATATAAATATCCTCTGGCCCTTTGGCGTGTGGCTGTTCTTCCATCTGATGGGCAAAAAGGAGGGAATGATCCGTTATGTGGAGTTATATCGGGAAGGCGCGCCCAGAGCGATGCTGATCTTTTTGCTGGCGGTCATTACGGTTTCATTTCTGGCGGCCGCGCTTAACTCCCTGGCTTCGGCTTCTTTTTCCAGAGAGGGCGCGCATGTGTCATTGATCAAATACGTACCCGTTCCTTACCGGATTCAGGCGGGAGCAAAAGCATTTATCAGTCTGGCACTCACCTGGACGGCACTGTTGCTTTCCCTTTGTGTGGCATGGTATTTTATGCGCTTTAATGCAGTGATGTTTATATACTTTGCGGTGATCGCGTTTTGCGCGAATATCATCTCTATCGCCTTTGGTATGGGAATGGACAGTGCTTCGCCTTATACATACTGGGATGATGAGTACAGTGCTCTAAGGGGGAATCTTAACAGTTTCTTCAATATGGCGATCATTATGGTGATCTCCCTTTTGCTGGCGATACTGGGACTGCTTTTGGATTATGCAGGTGTAGGTATAACAGCGATCGAAGTCGGGATGCTTTTGCTTATGATCGCAGCTGCCGCAGTTGCTTTTTGGAAGGGAAGCAGGATAATCTTAAACAACATCGAGGAGATCTATTGACGGCTTGTTGACGGAGAGTGCGCTTTTCAGTCGCAACAGTGACAAGTCGGAGTGGTAGTTTTACCCAAAAAGGAATGATACAATGAAATGCGGAGTATACAGGGTATGCTCCGGTCAGTTTTAATATTCATGGAGGGGAAGGCCAATGAGCAAATGTCCGAATTGCGGAGGAGAGCTGGAATTTGATATTGTATCACAACAGCTTTCCTGCCATTATTGCGGAAGCTTTTTTGACCCGGCAATCTTTGAGAACGGGAAAAAAGCTGAGGAACATGAAGGGTATGACGAAATAAACGGTCAGGGGATCGTTACGGAAGAAGAGGCGTTAAACGGCGCGGCGCAGGATGTGGCACAGGATCTTACGGGAGAGCCTGAGGATATGAAGGTGATCGAGTATTCCTGTCCGCAGTGCGGCGGTACTTTGTATTCTACGGAACAGTCATTCAACGGATTTTGCAGTTATTGCGGATCCAATCATGTCTTGAAAAGCCGAATGGCCAAAATGGCAAAGCCGCGCAAGATCATTCCTTTCAGGCAAACCAAAGAGAGCGTGAAGGAAGCCTACGGAAAATCTTTAAAAAAGGCGATCTTTGCTCCCAAGGAGTTAAGAGACCCGGAGTACCTGGATCGTTTTCGCGGTATTTATATGCCCTATTGGATTTATGATGTGGAAGTAGTCAATCCTGCTGTATTGAAAGGTACCAAGGTCTACCGAAGGGGAGATTATGTATATACGGATACCTATAGTCTGGAAGCGGAGATGGAAGCCTATTACGGAGGACTTTCTTACGATGCCTCCGCTTCTTTTGATGACCATTTCAGTGAATTGATCGCTCCCTTTGATGCTCATCAGATGGTTGATTTTAATGAAAACTACATCAGCGGTTATTATGCAGATATGCAGGATGTGGATCATATCGTGTATCAGGAGGATGCGGAACATTTTCTGGAGTCGCAGGTGTCGAAAGCGTTGCAAAAGGATTCCAATTTTTCGGGTCTTACTGTCGCAGGCAATAATATAACGGTCAGACCAAAAGGAAAAGAGGATGCCTATCTCGCCTTCTTCCCGGTATGGTTTCTTTCCTATCAAAAGAATGATCGTGTGGCATATGCGGTTGTCAACGGACAGACCGGTAAGGTGGCTTGCGATCTTCCGGTGGTGAAATGGAAGTTCTTTTTGTCAGCCGGCATTCTTTCTGTGATCATCTTTGCGCTTTTAAATATGTTTGTGACATTTACGCCGAGGATTTTTCTGGGAATCGGTGCAACCCTTTCCCTGATCAGTACCATCATTTTGCATCGTCAGCATAAACGTCTTGTGTTAAGAGAACAGAGACTGGATGACAGAGGATATCTTCAAAAATACAGGAGACATGAATACAAAATGCAGGAAATGTCCACCAGGGAAGAGTATAAGAAGAGAGAGAAAACCAGAGTAAAGGCATATAAAGGAGCTTCCGATTTCTTTTCAACTGCTGCTACCTGGATGATCATAATAGGTCTTTTTGCCGTGAATAATTTCAGCGATTCTATTGTATCCGTTGTGTTTATGGTGATCGTTGCAGTCATCGGAGTCACCCTGTTGACCCGAATGTTCACAAAAAATGCTTCAAAATATGACGGAGCAAGAGATGAGGCAAGAATAAAAGCTGCGGCTGTTTCGAAAGAAGCATCCTTAACCCTGGTTACAATACCGGTGGTGCTTTCGATCATATACAGTGCGGCTGTCTTTGTGCTTAAACCTGTGTCTGATCTGTACTACTATGGAGGCGTGATCGCCATGCTTATCTGCGTTGTGGTCAGTCAGGTTGTTCTGTTGAATTATCAGAATCGACTGGCAATGAAACCGCTGCCGCAGCTTAACAGAAAGGGAGGTGATGATAGTGCGGTATAAGATTCGAATGGCTTTTTTACTGATATTTTTTATCGTCTGTATTCCTTCTTCAGTGTATGCATCAGATGATTCGAACGAAGATTTTCGCGTTTACACAAACGAAGATACAGATTATACGGCAGTCGTATATGACGATTATGATCTTTTGACGAGTACGGAGGAAAAGACTCTTTTGAGAGAGATCCGTCAAATGACTGAATATGGAAATGCGGTTTTTGTGACGATGTATGTTCCGGGGGGGAGTGAGAGCGCGGTAGCCCGTACTGCCGATGAACTGTATCAGACCTTATTTTCCACCGATAACGGTACGATCATAATCATTGATATGAACGACCGCTACATCTATATTGAGAGTTACGGCGATGTGTATGATGTGATCACGAAGTCGTATGCAAATACCATTACGGATAACGTCTATCGCTACGCTTCAAAGGGTGATTATTATGGTTGCGCAAAAGAAGCCTTTGATGAAATGTATACGCTCTTGTCCGGCAAAAGGATTGCGGAACCGATGAAATATATATGCAATGCGCTTCTCGCAATCACGATCGGTCTGATGGTCAATATGTTCTTCGTAAGAGGATACAGCAAGAACAGCGTGCCGAAGGATGAGGAAATCATTGGCGCGTTGTACGGAAAGTGCAAGGTGGTAGGATCTCATCTTTCACTTGTAAATCAAACCAGTCGTTATTCACCGCAGAATTCCGGAAGTGGCGGCGGTGGACGCAGCGGTGGCGGACACCACGGTGGTGGCGGACACCATGGTGGTGGAGGTCATCATTTCTAAACTCCCGGGTTTTTTAGTTGCGAGAGTTACTTTAGCAACGGAGCAATTCGTGATATGATCATCGAAAGAGAGGAGATGCTATGAAGGCAATCCTGGAACAGATCGCGGAAGCAATGGATCAGGAGGGAAATCTGCCGGAAGGATTTAGCCTGAAACGAAGAGAAATAGAAGGTGGACTGAAATTTGCTCCCGGAGCAGAAGACGGAATTCTTCTCTTTCATACGCCGGAAGTGAAATTGGAAGGAACCGATGCCGATAAGCTTTTTGAGATCATCAAAACAATCTCCTCGGGGCGGTATGAAGATGCTGACGATATGATCTCGCATTTTTCCGGGAAATATGCTGCGATAAAGATTTATTCGGATCTTCGCAAGATGATTCTGGAACATTTGCCTTCGCTGGAGCAGAACAATCTTTATAAATACTCCTATATCCGACTGGGACTTTCGCAGGATCGTGATGTGTTGAAATATGCGATGATGCTTTTAAGCCTCTTTAAGGAACCGAAGGAAGATATTAAAAATACCGTCCGTATAGTGGGAACATATGATGAATTTACTTATTTTGCTGTCCTAAATGCCCTGCGTTGGTCGAATTCGGAGGAGGAAATCTATTCTCTCGCGAAAAGAACACAAGGCTGGGGGCGGATACACGCCATTGCCCATCTAAAGGGAGAACGCGAGGATATCCGTAAGTGGTTGTTGCATACAGGGAGAAAGAATAATGTTATGAACCAGTATACGGCACTTGCTGTCTATAAAATGACGAAGGTAGAAGAGAGACTGGAAACCTGCGATGCGGAGGAATTAAAAGATATCATAGAGTTAGTGGAGGATCTTGCGAAAGAAGGACCGGTAGAAGGGATTTCCGCCATAGATAAGGTAGGACTGCTTGGATCTCAGATAGCAAGGGCGATCGATCGTGTTGGAATCGAAAATGAATGGAAGGATCGATTGATCGAAGCACTGAGGTGACACGGTACAGGATAGTGTCAAGTGACATGTAAAAAAGTGTTGGAGAAAAAAAGACTCAGCACAGAGAGAGGGGACGGGAATGAGAGAAGCGGAAGTAAAAGATACGGATGTTTTGGGGCGTACCGTTGAGGAAGCCTGGCAGAAGTATGAGAAGAAAAAGAAAAAAATCAAAGGCCTGTTTACGGGGAATCTGTTGCTGATTTTGTTTTTGACCGGCTGTGAGATCGGAAGAGCGTCGTGTAGGGAAAGAG
>CALDIE010000034.1 GCA_937901625.1 uncultured Lachnospiraceae bacterium | reverse complement strand
GATCTGATCCTTCGTTATAATGATCTTAAGACAGAATTGATCGACAAATGCGGGCAGGCTGCTACATTTAAGGCGATGTCGGAAAATGAGTTTAAGATCCTTGCCCCGATCCCCCGGCCTATGCAGGATGTGATCTGTCTTGGCGTTAATTATAAAGATCACATCGAAGAAACGGTGGATGTTTTGGATTTTACGAAGAAAAAGGACGCAGTATATTTTTCCAAGAGAGTAAACCGTGCCAATGATCCGGATGGGGTGATTCCCGAATACGATACCGTGGACAGTTTAGACTATGAGGTGGAGTTAGGCGTAGTCTTGAAAAAGGATGCCTTCCGGGCAAACGTGGAGGAGGCAGCGGATTGTATTTTCGGATATACGATCATCAATGATGTGAGTGCGAGAAATCTCCAGTTTAAACATCAACAGTGGTACTTTGGAAAAAGTCTTGACGGATACACGCCCATGGGACCGTGTATCGTGACGAAGGATGAGATAGGCGATCCGCATGATCTGGACATTACCTGCTTCGTAAACGGCGAAAAACGTCAGGAGAGCAACACGGCCTTTATGATCACTACCGTGGAGGAAGCAATCTCCGAATTGTCTCAGGCAATGACTTTACAGGCGGGCACGGTGATGGCGACAGGAACGCCCGGTGGCGTCGCAATGGGAATGAAACCGCCCGTGTACCTTAAGAAGGGTGATGTGATCCGATGTGAGATAGAGGGGATCGGGGAACTGATCAACTCTGTCGGCTGAGTCGGGGCTTTAAGTGTATTTTTACGGATTTTTTCAGATATCAAAAAAGGGGACATGCTACAATCTCCGCAAAAAGGAAGGGAGAAACGCAAAAAATGATCTATTTATTTGATTTGGACGGAACAGTGATCAATAGCGAAAAGAGGCACACGATCCTTCTGGAACGCCTGCTTAAAGAACATGAAATAGAAGTAACGAAAGAGCAGTTGGATGGCTACCTTCCCGCCAAGAAGGATGGCATGAATACATGGGGATATCTTGTGGATGTCATCGGAACGGATCAGGAGACGGCGGGTGCCATCGCCGAAGAATGGGTAAGACAGATTGAATCGGAAGAGCTCTTAAAAACCGATACCCTTTACGAAGACACCCTGGCATGCCTTCGCAAGGCACACGATAAGGGTAAGATCATCTATGCCACAGCCAGACAGAACGGTCAGGGCACCTTCCGTGAACTGGAGCGTCTCGGCATCAAACCTTACGCCGTCGGTATGCTCATCTCCGTTCCCGCCAAAGGCGCAGAGGGCAAGAAGGAGCTGATCGAAAATGTCCGCCAGGCATACCCGGAGGAAGAACTGGTCGTAGTCGGCGACACCGAAGTCGACGCAGATGCCATCGAAGGCATCGAGGGCGACATCACCCTTTACCTCGTCCATCGAGGTTTCCGCAGCAAGACTTTCTGGGAAGCCCGCGGTGTTGAAACGCATTCGGATTTGAGTGAATTATAAACGGCGCGTCGGAGCGCGCAGGCGCTTTCAGGTATCCCTCACGGCTCCATATCTCGCGATCCATATGCGGCTTGTAGCCATAAGCCAGCGGCACCGCAACAAGTGATGCAAAGGCAAATGATTACGAGCGCAGCCGAGTTCGCAAGTCCGTCGGCACAGCGGAGCGCGCAGGCGCTTCTATCGCGCGCGTAGCGTGTCCGAATAGGACGCTGCGAACGAAAGCGAAGCGAAGTTGTTTGCCTGCATCCTTGTTGCGTAAATGCCGCGTCCGGGGAGCGTCCGGGAGCGTCCGGGAGCGTCCGGGAGGCGAAAACGTGACAGTAGGTACGTCCCTGTGTCACCCGGGACTTGCTCAAATGGGGAAATGGTAGTAAAGTAAATGGGTGTGCCTGCGGGCAAAGAAAAGAGAGGATGGTAGATCATGAGAAAGACGAAGATCATATGTACGATCGGACCGGCCAGCGAGTCGGAGGAAATGCTGGCGAAGTTGTGTAAGGCCGGTATGAATGTAGCGAGATTAAATTTCTCTCACGGATCCCATGAGGAGCATAAACAGCGTATCGACAGGATACGTAAGGTGAGGGAGGAGTTGAATCTTCCGATCGCCATTATGCTTGATACAAAGGGTCCGGAGTTCCGTATCGGCACGTTTGAAAACGGAAAGGTCACGGTTGAGGACGGAGCGGAGTTTACGTTCACAACAGAGAAGATGAACGGTAATGATAAGGAAGTGTCTGTCAGCTATGTAAATCTGGCTAAGGAGTTAAAGGCAGGGGATACGATCCTTGTAAATAACGCGCTTCTGGAGTTTAAGGTAAAATCTACGGACGGAACGCGCCTGGTGACCGAGGTTGTACACGGCGGTGTGATGAGCGACCGTAAGAGTATGAGTTTTCCTGGAAAGGTTCTGAAACAGAAGTACCTCTCCGAACAGGATAAGAAGGATATCACATTCGGAGTGGAGAACGGGATCGATTTTATCGCCTGTTCCTTTGTGTCGACCAAGCAGGATCTTCTGGATGTACAGGAGCTGTTGGATGAGATCGGAGGAAACGATGTGGATCTGATCGCCAAGATCGAGAACCAGTCCGGTTTTGATAATATTGAGTCTATCTGTGAAGCCTGCGACGGCATCATGGTAGCAAGAGGCGATATGGGTGTGGAAGTACCGTTTGAGTATTTGCCGGCCATGCAAAAGGAACTGATCGAGAAGTGCCGCTTGTTGGGAAAGAGAGTGATCACGGCAACAGAGATGCTTGAGTCCATGATCAAGAATCCAAGACCCACCAGAGCGGAGACTTCCGATGTGGCTAATGCCGTATATGACGGAACATCGGCGATCATGCTTTCCGGTGAGACCGCAGCCGGTGATTTCCCGATCCTTGCGGTGGAGACCATGGCAAAGATCGCGGAAGCGGCGGAAGGTCATATCCATTATGAGAAACGTTTTCATAGAAACGAGTTTATTATCGCCAATGATGTGGATGCCATTTCGCATTCCACCTGCGGTATGGCGATCGACTTAAAAGCAAAGGTGATCGTAGCCTGCACGATCTCCGGTATGACAGCCAGGATGGTATCGCGTTTCCGCCCTCCTGTAGATGTCATCGGTTTGACTACAAGTGAGCGTACCTGGAGAAAGCTTGCGATGTCCTGGGGAGTTATCCCTAAGATGTGCGAGACACTTCCCTCTACCGACGTGCTCTTTTACAGCGCCAAGAAGGTGGCTGAGGAGACCATGCAGTTAGAGACCGGAGATAAGATCATAATCACCGGAGGCGTGACGAACGGTCAGACAGGTAATACGAACCTGATCAAGATTGAGGAAGCTAACTGACATGAGGTACTATATTGCGGATCTGCATTTCTTCCACAGTAATCTGAATGACCGGATGGACTGTAGAGGATTTGCAGATGAAGAGGCAATGCACGAATATATGATCGAGAAGTGGAATGCCAAGGTGAGAACGAACGACGAGGTTGTCATCCTTGGCGATTTTTCTATGGGCAGAGGGAAGCCTACCATGGATATTATTAAGCGTTTGAACGGCAGTAAATATCTGATCAGGGGAAATCATGATCATTATCTGAAGGACAGAAGATTTGACGAGAATGTTTTTAAATGGGTGGCGGATTATAAGGAAATGCATGATAACAGACGCAAGGTGATCCTGTGTCATTATCCGGTTTTTTGTTATAATGGTCAGTATCGCATGGACGGGAGCGGGGCAGCCACTAATTATATGCTTTACGGTCATGTTCATAATACCTATGACGAGCAGTTGATCAACCGTTTTATTCAGGAGATGAGAGCGGAAAAAAGGATGATCCACGGACAAGGGGGATCGGTTTCCATCCCCTGTCAGATGATTAATTGCTTCTGCATGTTTTCGGATTATACGCCTTTGACACTCGATGAATGGATCGAGGTGGACAAAAAGCGTCGTGAGCAGATGACCGTTCAAATATAAGAAAGGATACAGCAGATGGCAAGATATATACTCTCAGGATTGATCTTAACAGCGATCATTCCTTTGTGGGGACTCCTGATGTATTTGATCAAGCAGGTGGTCTTTCGCACGATTGGGGCTTTGGCAGGCGGGAGAATGGCCGCAATGCTGGTAAACTGGCTGACCATCCCCGGGGTAGTGCACCATGAGTTATCGCATGCTCTTTTTGCGTTGATCACGGGGGCAAAGATTACGGAGATGAAGTTATTTTACCCGGATCCGCAGGACGGATCGTTGGGGCATGTAAACTTTGCGGCCAGAGGGAATTTTCTGTTAAGAGCGATCCAGTATACTTTTGTCGCGTCGGCGCCCGTGATCATGGGAACCGTAACCTGTGTGGGAACATTTCTGCTGTTAAAAGGAGTGGAGTTGTCGACCGGATGGCTGATACTCATCGGATATCTTCTTTTTTCCATATTGATCCATGCCTCCATGAGCGGAGCTGATGTGAGGATCATGTTTAAGGGGATCTGGGTAATGTGCGTTGTCGCGATGATCGTGTGTGCGGTCTTTCAGGTGGATCTGATCAGTCTCCTTCCGGCCATCGGACGGTAAGCGGGAGGATCGGATGGAGGAAAAAGATTACAGGAGACGAAACAGACGTCGACGCTTTTGCTTTGTTCTCTTACTCTCCGTGTTGGGAACCTATTTCCTGTGGAAGAGAT
>CALDIE010000033.1 GCA_937901625.1 uncultured Lachnospiraceae bacterium | reverse complement strand
CGTGGTGGAGAGCATGGAGGGATTTCATTCCTTAAGCAGGATGGGGCTGGCTTCACCGGTACAGCATGTTTTGATCTACCGGTTTACGGGGGCTTTGTTTTACGCCAATATATCCGTGCTCTGTGACGAGATTGACGCAGAGGTCAAAGAAGATACCAAAGTGATCATTATCGATTCGGGCGGCATAGGAAGCGTGGACGCTACGGCCGCAGAGCGTCTGGTGATGCTGTATCACAAGTACCGTGACCGCGGGATCGGTTTTTATATCGCGGGGCATGTCAGCGCCGTTAACGATCAGTTAAGAGGCTTTGGAGCCGGAGAATTGATCTCAGAGGGCGTGGTCCGCTCAAGGATATCGCTTGCCTTAAAAGACGCGGGAATAGAAAAACCCTATCCGCTTGATACGGAGTATCGAAAAGAGGAAAAGAAATACAACAAGCAGTTGGCGGAATTTGCATGGGCTTACGGAAATGAAGCCGAAGAACGGATGAAGCATATCGCGAAGACCATCGACGAGGAGACATGCTTTCCTGAAACAAAAGCGGAGCCGTTACCAGAAACAGTTAGCCAAAGAGGATCCGAACCCGGCAGCCTGGATGGAACAGGAGGAAAATGAAACTCATGAAGATTAAAACTGTATTTTTTGATATCGACGGATTACTGATCGATTCCGAAAAAGCCTTTAACATCTGCTGGCGGCAGGCGGGGGAGGAGACGGGGTATCCGTTGACCTTAGAGCAGTCTTATCGTTTGCGGAGCATGGATCACAAACTGGCAGCCGCGTTTTTTACGGAACTGTTTGGAGATGAAAAGGCTTATTCCGCCGTTCGCGTAAGGCGTCAGGATTTGATGAAAGAATATAACCGGACCCATCCTTTGGAGTTAAAAAAGGGAGCAAGGGAAATCCTCTCCTATCTTAAGGATAAGGGGTATGATACGGCGGTGGTTACATCGTCTCAGAAAGAGAGGGCAAGATCCTATTTATCGGAAGTGGAATTGCAGGATTCCTTTACGAAGATCATTTCCGCGGACCTGATATCCAGAGGGAAGCCGTATCCGGATATTTACCTCTTTGCGTGCGAGGCGCAGGGAGTGAAAGCGGAGGAATGCATTGCCATAGAGGATTCGCCAAACGGCTTAAAAAGCGCGCATGACGCGGGATGTCATACGATCATGATCCCGGATCTTACGCCCTATGATGAGGAAGTCGCGCCTTACGTGGAATGGCATTTTGACAGCCTTTTTGATGTGATCGGGTCCGGGATCCTCTAAAGGCAAAGGGCTTTGGGATTTACAAATAGAAATTGATATGATACATTTTAGTATTAGGAAAACGAAGATAAATGCTAAATCATGATTTAGTTTTTATGGATTGGAGAAGACTATGGCACAGTTGTGGGGCGGACGTTTCACAAAGGAGACAGACAGGGATGTATATCTCTTCAACGCGTCCATCGATTTTGATAAAAGGTTATATGCGCAGGATATCGAAGGCAGCATTGCCCACGCCACGATGCTCTGCAAGCAGGGGATCTTAACCGAACAGGAAAAAAATGATATTTTAAACGGTTTATCTCAGATCAAGTCGGAACTGGAAGACGGAAGTCTTGTGATCACGGACGCTTTTGAAGATATTCACAGTTTCGTGGAGGCTACCTTAACAGAGAGGATCGGCGATGCGGGGAAGAAACTGCATACCGGAAGAAGCCGAAACGACCAGGTGGCGCTTGATATGAAACTTTATATCCGCGAGCAGGTGCTTGAGACGGATGCATTGCTTAAGGATTTCCAGAAGATCCTGCTCCGTGTAATGGAAGAAAACACGGAGACCTACATGCCGGGATTTACACATCTGCAGAAGGCACAGCCGGTGACGCTCGCGCATCACTTTGGCGCCTACTTTGAGATGTTTAAAAGAGACCGTTCCAGAATGCGGGATATAGCAAAGAGAATGAATACCTGCCCTCTGGGCGCGGGTGCTCTTGCCGGAACAACATATCCGCTCGACCGCGATCTTACCGCGTCACTGCTTGGGTTTGACGCACCTACATTAAACAGCATGGATTCGGTTTCCGACCGAGATTACTTAATTGAATATCTGAGCGCGCTTTCTACGGTGATGATGCATCTTTCAAGATTTGCCGAGGAAACGATCCTGTGGAACTCCAATGAATACGGTTTTGTGGAGATCGACGACGCGTTTTCCACCGGTTCCTCGATCATGCCGCAAAAGAAGAATCCGGATATTGCGGAACTGGTCCGTGGAAAAACCGGAAGGGTATACGGTCATTTGATCGCCATGCTCGTAAGCATGAAGGGATTGCCCTTAGCCTACAATAAGGATATGCAGGAGGATAAGGAAGGTACCTTTGACGCCATAGATACGACCAAAGAGTGTCTTACGATGTTCATGCAGATGATCGATACCATGAAGTTCAGAAAAGATGTAATGGAACGCTCGGCCATGATGGGATTTACAAATGCCACGGACGCTGCGGATTATCTTGTGAAAAAAGGTATGCCCTTCAGAGACGCCCACAGCGTGATCGGAAGACTGGTTCTTACCTGCATCGACAAGGGTAAGTCCATCGATGAGTTAAGCCTTGCGGAGTTAAAGGAGATCTGTGATCTCTTTGAAGACGATATCTACGAGGCCGTATCATTAAAGACTTGCGTGGAAAGACGTCTTACGGTGGGCGCTCCCGGGATCGGAGCCATGAAGCAGGTGATCGAAGCATATCGCGAGTACTTAAAAGAAGAGTAAGGCGATAACGAGTTTTTTTACTGATGAGGCTTAAAAAGAGAGAAAAAACAGAAGCCTGTCATATATAAAAGGAGGAAGAAACTATGAGTAAACTGAAAGCAGGTATCCTTGGCGGTACCGGTATGGTGGGACAGAGATTTATCTCTATCCTTGAGAATCATCCCTGGTTTGAAGTAACCACGATCGCGGCAAGTGAACGTTCTGCCGGAAAGACATATGAAGAGGCAGTGGGTGATCGTTGGAAAATGGATACTCCGATGCCGGAGGCTGTTAAAAAGATCGTTGTAATGAACGTCAACGAAGTGGAAAAGGTTGCTGCGGGTGTGGATTTCGTATTCTCCGCAGTGGATATGACCAAGGAAGAGATCAAGGCGATCGAGGAAGCATATGCTAAGACGGAAACTCCCGTTGTTTCCAACAATTCCGCGCACCGCTGGACGCCCGATGTTCCCATGGTGGTACCCGAGATCAATCCTGAGCACATGAAGGTCATTGATTTCCAGAAGAAGCGACTCGGCACCACGAGAGGATTTATCGCCGTTAAGCCGAACTGCTCCATTCAGTCCTATGCCCCGGTATTGACGGCATGGAAGGAATTTGAACCGTATGAGGTGGTTGTAAGCACCTACCAGGCGATCTCCGGCGCAGGTAAGACCTTTAAGGATTGGCCCGAGATGGTAGGAAACATCATTCCTTATATCGGCGGCGAAGAGGAAAAGAGCGAGAAGGAGCCTTTGAGGATCTGGGGTACGCTCGAAGACGGCGTGATCAAGCCGGCTACGAGTCCTGTGATCACCAGCCAGTGCATCCGTGTACCGGTACTGAACGGTCATACGGCTTCCGTATTCGTTAAGTTTAAGAAAAAGCCCACAAAGGAGCAGTTGATCGAGAAGCTCGTTACCTTCTCCGGTGAGCCTCAGAGACTCGGACTGCCCAGCGCTCCGAAGCAGTTTATCCGGTATCTGGAAGAGGACAACCGTCCGCAGGTACAGCTGGATGTCAATTATGAAAACGGTATGGGTGTCAGCGTGGGACGTCTCCGCGAGGATACCGTATATGACTGGAAGTTTGTCGGTCTGTCTCACAATACCTTGCGCGGCGCGGCAGGCGGTGCTGTTCTTTGCGCAGAACTTCTTAAGGCGATGGGATATATTGAGGCTAAGTAACTTCACGGAGTGAAATCATGTTTGTCGGTCGCAGTAAAGAGCTCGAAAGTCTGGAGGAATTTTATCGAAAAACAGCCAGCAATCTGTTGGTAATGTACGGACATAAGGGAATCGGTAAGACTTCCCTTATGTTCCGTTTTTCACGTGATAAGAAATTTCACTATTATTGCGCGAGACCGTGTTCCGAAGAGGAGCAGATGACACTCTGGGAGGAGGAGATCCGCAGACAGGGATCGTATGATACTGCCGGATTTCGAAAGACCGAAGGGGACGGATTTGGAGATATATTAAGGACGATGGTACCGCTTTCGAGCGAACGAACCCTGGTTGCCGTAACTCCTTCCATGGGAGTCGAGACGGGACTGTATCCCAAAGAGGGTGAGGGTTTTGGAAAAGAGATCATCGCCATCGATGAGTTTCAGAATATCCTAAAGTATTCAGAGACATTTATGGTATCGTTGCTGCGTTATATTAAAGAATCAAAGGGCAGGGTGATGGTTGTCCTGTTGTCCTCCTCGGTCAGTTTCATTGAGAATGACTTTGTGCCGCGTATCGGGACGCTTGCGTTTGGTATAAGCAGTTTTGTTAAAATGACGGAATTGACGTTTATCGACTGCGTCCGTTATTTTGAGAATGCCGATACGGCGACCTGTATGCAGATCTACAGTATATTGGGCGGAAATCCCGGATATTGGAGCTATTTTAACGACCGCTTCGACATACGGGAGAACATCTGTCAGGGTATCCTAAAGGAGGGCGCGTGGCTTAGGGACGAGGGGCTCAGAGTAGTCTCCTCGGAATTAAGAGAGTTAAATGTCTATTGTACGATATTAAACTGTCTGGCCAACGGGAAAAATAAATTGAACGATCTGCATCAGCATACCGGTTTTTCGCGTGCCAAGATCAGTGTCTATATCAAAAACCTGATGGAGAGGGAATTGGTAGAGAAGGTATTTCCTTTTGACGGCGCGAGCAACGCCAATGCCAAAAAGGGAATGTATCGTATTAAAGTAAGGCTTCTCCAGTTTTATTTCCGTTTTCTGTATCCGAATCAGACTTTTTTGGAGAGATATGATGCCAAAACCTTTTTTGACCGTTTCGTCAAAGACGGATTGGCCGGATTTCATCAGGAGAATTTTCCGAAAGTCTGCACAGAGTTTCTTGAATTGCAAAACGAGCAGGGGGCTCTTCCCATCGAGGCGGTTCGTAACGGTGAGTGGATCGGAAAGGAAGGCAGTATCGATATCATCATGCAAAGCCGTGAACGTGAGACACTCTTAGGTTTTTGCAATTGGGAAAAGACGATCGTATCAGAAGAGGATCTTGAAGGGTATATGAAGACCATCGAGAGCGCGAAACTGCATCCGGACTATGTATATCTCTTCAGCGCGGGAGAATTCTCAAAGGGATTGAAGGAAATGGAAGAATTGAACGATTCCTTCCGTCTGATCGATATCGGTACCATTTGATGGGAGTAAGTATGGGGAAATCTTTGTTTATTGCCGAGAAACCTTCCGTGGCAAGGGAGTTCGGAAAAGCATTAAAATATACGATGACCAACCACGACGGGTATATGGAATCAAAAGAGGCTGTGGTCACCTGGTGCGTGGGCCATCTCGTCACCATGAGTTATCCGGAGGTATACCGGGAGGAATTGAAGAAATGGACGCTCTCCACCCTTCCTTTTATTCCGGATGAGTATCTTTATGAAATCATACCCGCGTCCGCGAAACAGTTTACTATTGTAAGCGGTCTTTTAAACCGGAAGGATGTGGATACGATCTATGTCTGCACCGACTCCGGTAGAGAGGGAGAATATATCTATCGTCTGGTCGAGCAGATGGCGAATGTATCCGGCAAGACCAGAAAAAGAGTCTGGATCGATTCCCAGACGGAAGCCGAGATCTTAAGAGGCATCAGAGAGGCCAAAGATCTTTCGGAGTATGACGATCTTGCGGATGCGGCATACTTAAGAGCCCAGGAGGACTACCTGATGGGCATCAATTTTTCGAGAGTGCTGACTCTCCGGTACGGCCGGATGGTCAACAACTATCTAAAAGCCGAGCGCGGGGCGGTCGCCGTCGGGCGTGTGATGACCTGTGTACTCGGTATGGTGGTAAGACGGGAACGTGAGATCCGAAGTTTCGTAAAAACACCGTTTTACAGAAGTGTCGGCTTCTTTGGCCTTCCCGAAGGCGTTTCGGGATGTATAGAGGGCGAGTGGAAGGCTTCGGAAGGATCCGCGTATCTGGATTCTCCTCTGCTTTATAAAGAAAACGGTTTTAAGGAAAGGAAAGACGTCGAGAATTTGCACGGATCCATTTCCGGTATTGCGGAAGGCGATACGGGTGGAACGATACAGGCAACGATCCTTAAAAGCGAGAAAAAGACAGAGAAGAAGAATCCGCCTCTTTTGTATAACCTGGCGGAGCTTCAAAACGAGTGTTCGAAACTCTTTAAGATCAGTCCCGACGATACCTTAAAGATCGCGCAGGAACTTTACGAAAAAAAGTTAACCACCTATCCCCGAACAGATGCCCGTGTGCTCTCGAGCGCGGTGGCCAAAGAGATCTCGACCAATCTTCGCGGACTGTCGGGATACAGCGTCTGCAGGGATATCCTCGAAGAGGTATCGCGTCTCGGAAACTACAAGACGATCGGAAAGACCAAATATGTCAACGATAAGATGATCACCGATCACTACGCGATCATTCCGACAGGATCCGGTCTTAATAACCTCCCCGGTCTTTCGGTGACCGCCGCAAGGGTCTACGAGATCATCGTCCGCCGGTTCTTAGCGATCTTTTTGCCGTCGGCGGTTTATATGCGCTTAAATATGGTGATCGGAGTCAAGAGCAGAGACGCAGAGCATACCGAGTCCTATTATGCCGGGTTTAAGGTTATGACAGAGGAGGGTTACAGAAAGGCGCTTGAGTATTCATTTTCCCGTTCAAAGGATCCGGATAAGGCTCGGAATGATGATACTTCAGAGAAAAAGGACAGCACCGGGGCGGATGAGGACTTACAGGAAATGAAAGTGGATGCGGCTTTTCTTGAAAAGCTTCAGACCATGAAAAAGGGAACGGTACTGTCTTTGTCCGGTCTTCAGATAAAAGAAGGAGAGACATCGCCTCCGAAACGATACAATTCCGGTAGCATGATCCTCGCCATGGAAAACGCGGGACAGCTGATCGAAGACGAGGAGATGCGTGCGCTGATCAAGGGAAGCGGGATCGGAACTTCGGCTACAAGAGCAGGGATTTTGACAAAACTGGTTTCCATACAGTACTTACATCTTAATAAAAAGACGCAGATCATCACGCCGACCTTACGCGGTGAAATGGTCTTTGATGTTGTACGTTACACCATCGGATCCCTTCTTGACCCCAAGCTCACAGCCAGCTGGGAAAAGGGCTTGAGCGGCGTAGCAAACGGAACGATCAAAAAAGAGGAATACAGGGAAAAATTAAACAGTTTTGTGACGAAAAATACGGAATATGTCAAACAGCTTAGCATGGAAGACCAGCTGATGAGATGTTTCGATTATGCATCCGGATATTATAAAAAGTAGACAGATGACCGTTCAAAGGGTAGAATATGCAAAGATTGGTCTGTTCGATCTGTACAGACGGTTACGGTGAATAAAATTGAAATGGAGGAAATGATGGGAAGAAAGTTCACGGAAGGGGAAAAGAAGATGTTTTTGGAGGTTCTCTCCGACACCAGAAAGGATTCCCGTTTTGATGAAATGTGCAACTATATCCAGCACGGCAATACGACGGTTTGGGAACATTGCCTGCATGTGGCGCAGACTGCTTATTGTATCGCGAGACGTTTCCATTTTGATGTTGATGAAAAGGCATTGATCCGCGGGGCATTATTGCACGATTATTTTCTCTATGACTGGCATGAGAAAACATTGCCGAACAAGATCCACGGATTTACCCATCCGACAAAGGCGTTAAAAGAAGCCTCTGCGGATTTTAAATTAAAACAGGTGGAACGGGATATGATCCGTCATCATATGTTCCCGTTAACGATCACTCCGCCTAAGACCACGGAGGGTAAGATCTTATGCGTTGCGGATAAGATCTGCGCAACAGGGGAAACGGTCGGAACAAGGATGGATCGCTTGAAGAGGCGTTTTTTGTAACAGTGGAAGGTTGTTGAAACAGGGATTATGAATTTTACAATTGCAGGAATGGATTTTCCGACTTTGATCTGTGTAATGATGTTTTACAGTTTTATCGGATGGATATACGAATCCACGATCTTCTCTTTGGTGGAGCAGGGGAAACTGATGAACAGGGGATGTTTTATCGGTCCCTATCTGCCGATCTATTCCGTAGTGGGTGTATTAAACATATATCTTCTGGCGGATGTCGAATCATCCGTCAAGATCGTTGTGATCGCGAGTCTGACATGTTGCGCGGTGGAATATGTTACTTCTTATACGCTTGAGAAGATTTTCCATGCGAGATACTGGGATTACAGTTATTTCCCGTTAAATATCAACGGACGTGTAAGTGTGGTTTCGGGATTGTTCTTCGGATTCGCCATTCTGTTGCTGTTAAAGGTATTGCATCCTTTTACCCTGCAGATGGTCGGACGTATGACTCCGAAGGTGAGACTGATCGCCTGTATCGTATTCTTAAGTGTCTTTATCGTCGATATGATCTTAACGACGATCGGAATGTGCAACTTAAACAGGAAGTGTAAGGAAATCTATGACAGTATCGACGGATACTGGGATGAAAAGTTTGATAGATTAAATTCCAAAAAGGACTATTTCACAAAATTCAAGGTCGTCAAAAAAGGTCAGGATCTGATCGTTAAGATGAAGGGCGCCAACCGGAAGTTTGTGGAGATGGAAACACGATTTTTAAAAGTCTATCCGGATTTTCGATCTACGCTGTATCCCGAATTGATCGAAAAAATGAAGTACACGATCAAAAAGGATAAGAATCTGGATCAGGAAGATGAGTACGAAGAAGGTTTTGACGATTACAAGAGAGATGTCCCGGGAGAGGAAACTGTTTCAAACGAGACTGTTCAAAGTCAATAAAATAATCCCGGGTAAACCGGGATTATTCTGTGGTAACTGTGATACCGTTTCCGGAAGGAGTTTCGCCCATCATGATCTGTCCGATATAGGTGACCCGCTCCATGGCTGCTTCGTAATATTGTCCGGCGGTATCCCGAAGACTTTCGTCATTTTCCGGAGATGAATAATACGAATGGTAGTGGACAACGGCCTGATTCATATAGGTGGCGGCGTCATCGGCGATCGCTTCAACGGATGAAAACTGTTCCGGTACATTGACCGCCGCCATAGTGGTAAAGGCTAAGTTCATACGGTCTAAGTCCTCCAAAAGCAGGGAAGTAGCATTTTCCGCATCCGGATCGATGGAGTTGATCTCATTGCTTATAGTGTTTACCGACTGGTAAAATGTATTCATATCGTTCTGAAAGGCGGTTAATTCCGGATCTTCTTTTTTCCCGCAGGCGCTCAGTAAAAATATAAGCGGAGCCGTTAGAGCCACCTTCTTTAAAGACCGGCAAAGGGATCTGCCGGGTCTGTCTTTGGACAATGCAGGGTCGTTTATCTGACGAAACATGGTATTCTCCTTGTGAGGGCACATAAGCTTGAGTAAAATGCCCCTTTTGAAATCGCTTTGATTGTGATAAACTTACAATCACTGCTGATGCATTATGGTGCAGATGCGATCAACGAACAAAATTTACCATATTATGTAAATGAATACAAGTAAAACCGGGGAAATTCGTGACATCAGTTGGGGACAAAAGGTACTTTTGACCCCAGGATCATAAAATAAACAGGTTGGAGGTAATTAGGTATGATCGGAGCAGACGCTTTGGTAAAGTGCCTGGAAGAGGAAGGCGTGACACATGTTTTCGGCTATCCCGGAGTGGCAATCTGTCCTTTTTACGACAGTATTTTACAGTCGGATATACGTACGGTTCTGGTGCGCACGGAACAGAGTGCGGCACATGCGGCCAGCGGATTGGCACGGATCACGGGGAAACCGGGTGTGTGTGCCGTGACAAGCGGCCCGGGGGCAACAAATCTGATCACGGGTATCGCAACGGCGTTTGCCGATTCCATTCCTTTGATCTGTATCACAGGTCAGGTTGTATCGGACCTGATCGGAAGCGATGTATTTCAGGAAGCGGACATCACGGGCGCCTGTGAATCTTTCGTAAAATATTCCTACCTGGTCAAGGATGCGGCGGATATTCCGAGGATCATGAAAGAAGCCTTTTATATCGCGAATACGGGACGTAAAGGTCCTGTTTTGATCGATGTTCCCTATGATATCCAGAAGGAGGCGCTTCGCTCGTTTGAGTATCCGGAGGAAGTGCATCTGCGCACGTACAAGCCCACCGTAAAGGGTAACGCTCTCCAGATCAAGAAGGTGGTTAAGGAGCTTGAGAAGGCAAAACGGCCGTTGGTTATTGCCGGAGGCGGTGTTCATCTTTGCGACGCGACAAAGGAACTGCGTTCCTGGGTAGAGGAATACAATATTCCCGTTGTGTCCACGATGATGGGACTGGGAGCCATGCCGACGGAGCATCCGCTGTATTTCGGGATGGTGGGCAATAACGGCGCTCCCTACGCCAACCGCGCGATGAAAGAAGCCGATCTCGTGATCTTAATAGGCGCGAGAGTAGCCGACCGTGCCGTCAATCAGTCGGAAGTGATCACGAAGAATACGGTGCTGGTCCATATCGATGTGGATCCGGCTGAAATCGGCAAGAATGCGGGACCGAACATTCCGATCGTGGGAGATGCAAAGAGCATTATTAACGACATACAGGAATATGAGATCGACGGAGAGTATGACGCATGGCTTTCCGACCTTGGAAAATATCGTCAGACGATGATACCGAAGCGTGTGACCAATCCGGAGTATGTGGATCCGGCTGAGTTTATCCGTTATCTGTCCGAAGAGATGGATGAGGATGCGATTTATGTGGCGGATGTAGGACAGAACCAGATCTGGTCCTGCGCGTATCATATCGTTAAAAAGGGACGTTTCATGACGACCGGTGGTATGGGAACGATGGGATATTCGATGCCGGCGGCTATGGGTGTCAAACTTGCTGCGCCGGATAAGCAGGTGATCGCCGTATGCGGCGACGGTTCTTTCCAGATGTCCATGTGTGAGCTTGCCACCATGAGACAGCATAATGTTCCGGTAAAGATCATTGTGCTTAAGAACAATTATCTCGGAATGGTAAGACAGCATCAGCATTTTGCGTACAAGGACGCATATTCCGTGGTGGATCTGAGCGGAAGTCCGGATCTGGAATTCATCGCAAAAGCCTATGGCATGAAGTTTTCCAGGGTGGAAAATATGGACAGCTACAAGGAGGCGGTAAAGGACTTCTTAAAAGAAGACGAATCCTACCTGATGGAATGTGTGATCGATCCCATGGATCTGGTATAAGAAAAAAGCGAGGAACGATGAGATGAAGAGAATATTTTCGGTATTGGTAGAAAACAGATCCGGTGTCCTCTGGAAGGTTGCGGGACTGTTCTCCAGAAGAGGATTTAACATTGATTCGCTTGCGGTGGGCGAGACGGAGGATACGGCTGTTTCGAATATGACGATCGTCAGCAGCGGAACGCCGCAGGTACTCGAACAGATCGAAAAACAGTTAAATAAAAAGCTCGATGTCATCAAGGTAAAGACCTTTGAGGAAGGACAGGCAGTCTCCAGAGAGCTCATGCTGATCAAAGTGAAATATAGCAAGACAAACCGTCGCGAGATCATGGAGATCTGTGAAGTAATGAAAGCGGAGATCGTGGATATGTCCAAGACCATGATGATCTTACAGATCTGCGACACTCCGGAAAAGATCCAGTTAATGATCGGGATGCTCGGCCAGATAAGCATTGTGGAGGTAGCCCGTACAGGGACACTGGCTTTGCAGAAATGCAGAGAACAGGAAGGTTAGGCACATTGACATTTTATACGTTGATGTGTAAAATTTCTTGTATGCGTGGAGGATGAAAGATGAACAGAAAAGTATTTCAGTTACTGGTGGACAATACCGCCGGTGTTTTAAGTCGTATCTCCGGACTGTTTTCCAGAAGAGGATATAATATCGAGAGCATCACGGCCGGCGTGACCGCGGATCCCCGTTATACAAGGATCACGATCGTCGCATCCGGAGATGATGAGATCCTCGACCAGATCGAAAAGCAGGTAGCCAAGCTCGTGGATATCCGTAACATCAAGGTTTTGGAACCGAAGGAGTCGGTATATCGTGAATTGTGCCTGATCAAACTGGAAGTGACCGCGCAGAACCGTGAGGGGATCATTGCGTTATCCAATGTCTTTCGTGCCAATATCGTAGACGTCAGCGCGGGTTCCATGATCATTGAACTGACCGGTAACCAGTCCAAGATCGAGGCTTTCTTAGGTCTTTTGGATGGATATACCATCATGGAGCTGGCAAGAACCGGTATCACGGGACTTTCGAGAGGCGAAGAGAAGGTTGTCTGGTTAAATGACTGATCATTTAAGAGTTTAGTAAGGTTCCAAGAGAACTTTATTATAGAATTACATCATAGGAGTTATTCTTTTTAGGAGGAAGAAAAAATGGCTAATAGGATTTTTTATGAGAGTGATTGTGACATCTCCCTGTTGGAGGGCAAGACCATTGCCATCATCGGATACGGCAGCCAGGGACATGCACAT
>CALDIE010000032.1 GCA_937901625.1 uncultured Lachnospiraceae bacterium | reverse complement strand
GTCCTGCCCGGCAAAGGTGAGTTAACTCTGACGGGGCAGTTGGGGGATGTAATGAAGGAATCCGCCATCGCCGCATTAAGTTATGTCCGTTCTGTCAGCGGAAAGTACGGGATTGATAAGGAGTTTTACGAGCAGCACGATATTCATATCCATATCCCGGAGGGAGCGGTGCCCAAGGACGGACCGAGTGCCGGCGTTACGATGGCGACGGCTTTGATCTCCGCTGTTACCGGCAAGAAGGTATATCGCAATATGGCGATGACCGGAGAGATATCTCTTCGCGGGCGCGTGATGCCTGTAGGAGGCCTTAAGGAAAAACTTTTGGCAGCCAAAATGATCGGGATCAAAAAGGTTTTTGTTCCTTATGATAATAAGAAGGATATTGTGGAACTTGAGGCGGAGATTACCGAGGGAATGGAAATCCGTTATGTAAAAGATATGGAGGAAATCCTGCCGGAAGCGCTGATCTAGGCAGTTTGTGTGCAGGCAAAAGAGTATGAAGATTAAAAAAGTTGCTCTGGAGACCGTATGCGGTATCACGAGTAAACTTCCGGACAACAAACTGCCGGAGTTTGCTTTCGCCGGGAAAAGTAATGTCGGAAAGTCTTCCCTGACCAATGCGTTGATGCAGAGAAAGAGTCTTGCGAGGACGAGCCGGCAACCGGGAAAAACACAGACGATCAATTTTTATAATGTTAATGATGCCTTTTACTTAGTCGACCTTCCGGGATACGGCTATGCCAGAGTGGGTAAGGAAGTAAGCGCCCGCTGGGGGGCGATGATCGAAGGGTATCTCAGGCAGTCAAGACAGTTGAAACTTGTCTTTCTTTTGCTGGATATCAGACATGAGCCTTCGGACAACGATAGAAAGATGTTTGACTGGATCGTAAAGACCGGCTTTCGACCGGTGATCATTGCCACAAAGTCGGATAAGATCAAGAGAAGTCAGTTGGCAAAACAGTGCAAGATCCTCAGAGAAGGTGTATCGAAGGAACACCCGGAGATCAAGGCTTCGGAGTTAAAGTTGATCCCATTTTCCGCGCTTAACAAGAACGGACTTGAAGAAATCTACGCCCTCTTTGAAGAAGAGCTTGGCGGCGATGCACAGGGGAATGAAGTTTGAGGAGCTTTTTTATTAAAGGTGACTGTGGTATTATAGTATAGCTTTAGAGTCAGGGCAGGGGAGCTGTCCATATCGGGAGGAAGAAGATGGCGGAAGAAGAAATTAAGAATACAGCGACGGAAGAAGGAGCTGAAGGAGAAGAGAAGGTCTCCAGAAATTTTATCGAGTATATCATCGACCAGGACTTAAAGGATGGTGTGTATGATACGGTTCATACACGTTTTCCGCCGGAACCGAACGGTTATCTGCATATCGGTCATGCAAAGAGTATTCTCTTAAACTACGGACTCGCCAAGGAGTACGGCGGTAAGTTTAACATGCGTTTTGACGATACAAATCCCACCAAGGAAAAAGTAGAGTTTGTGGAAGCGATCAAGAAAGATATCAGCTGGCTTGGAGCCGACTGGGAGGACCGCCTGTTCTTTGCATCTGATTATTTTGATCAGATGTATGAAGGTGCTGTTAGGCTGATCAAAAAAGGAAAGGCATATGTTTCTGATCTGAGCGCTGAGCAGATCAGAGAGTACAGAGGAACATTGACGGAACCCGGAAGGGAAGATCCTGCATCCGAACGCTCCATAGAAGAGAATCTGGCACTTTTCGAAGATATGAAGAACGGAAAGTTTGCGGATGGAGAGAAGGTTTTAAGGGCCAGGATCGATATGGCTTCGCCGAACATGAACATGAGAGATCCCGTAATCTATCGTGTGGCGCATATGACACACCATAATACGGGAGATAAGTGGTGCATCTATCCTATGTATGACTTTGCCCATCCGATCGAGGATGCAATTGAGGGGATCACTCACTCCATCTGTACGCTTGAGTTTGAGGACCATCGTCCCCTTTACGACTGGGTGGTAAGAGAGCTGGAGTACCCGCATCCGCCCAGGCAGATCGAATTTGCCAAGATGTATTTAAAGAACGTTGTAACCGGAAAGCGCTATATCAAAAAACTCGTGGAAGATAAGATTGTGGACGGCTGGGACGATCCAAGACTGGTTTCCATTGCGGCGCTTCGTCGCAGAGGATATACGCCGGAGGCTATCGGACGTTTCGTGGAACTCTCCGGTGTCAGCAAGGCCAATTCCGTTAGCGATTACGCGATGCTCGAATACTGCATCCGTGAAGATCTGAAACTTCGCGTGCCGCGCATGATCTCGGTCTTAAGGCCGCTCAAGG
>CALDIE010000031.1 GCA_937901625.1 uncultured Lachnospiraceae bacterium | reverse complement strand
ACTCCTGCGCTTCTGAATCGCTGCGAACTTGTATCCGTTTCCGTAATTTGTTGCTTTCATCCTATCACCTCCTCACATCAAACCCTTTGCCGATTTCATATTGCAATACTCTCTGTACTCTGTAGCAAGCCCTGCGTCAAGGACCATGGTCTTAAAGAGTATCCTGCACTGTGCCAGCAGGTTCTCCTGTACCTCTGCTCCCGCCCCGCTGTTCACTGACTCGACGTACTCTGCGTTTGTCTTAAGAATGGTTTCAAAGATGTTCTCGTTCATAATAACCGCTCCTTTCGGTGTTCCGTTAGCTTCATTGTGCTTGTATTTAACCTTACTATTCGGATTATTGCAAGTGTTTATTAGGTGTCTTTATGCCCGAAATTGTGCGGCTTTCTCTGGTAATATTTGTGCGTAGAAAAGCGCCCCTCTCGGAGCGCCCTTCCTGCGTCGCAGCAGACGAAACTATGCGATTTTGCCTGTTATGAAGTCCAGGTCGTAGGAGCTGATCTCCTGATCGGAAAGCGGCCTGTCATACACGATAACGTCCCAATAGCGATTCTCCGGATCGTCCTCCCTCTCCACAAATCCCTCTTTCGGCTGGCAGCCGATGGAGAAACCGCGCAGGCGCATTCCGTAATACCAGCGCGTGGTTCCTTCCGGCCATTCCTTGATGGGCTCGATAATTCCGTCATCCACCAAGTCCTGATAGGTAAGCTCCAAGCACTCCTCCAGCTCTTCCCATGAGTCGCAAGTCCAACGCTCACAGCCCATCGGATTCTCGCGGCTTCCGTCGCCATGCATGGTCAGCCACAAACCTTCATCGGTCACCACGATGTGATCCTTGTACTCGAATATGAATGCCGCTCCGTCAAGGTAATCCATAACCGCTTTCGCCTTGGCTGAGAATCCCTCCGGAACCGTGTAGAAGATCGCGGTCATTGCGGAATCGGGATCGTTCTTATCGACCGGATATTCTCCGTAGGTGGCTGCGAACTGCTCTACTGTAAGTGTCTGTGCGTCTGTTCTGTTAAACTTCATGATGTACTCCTTTCAGCCATCGTAACCTCCGTGGCGGGATGCTCTGTTCTTAGAATCCTACGGTAACCCTTCCGTCCTTCTGAAGGTTCACCGGCTCACCGATAAGTGCCTCGACCATTTCCTTGCAAGCGATCATATCATCGAACCGCTTCTCCACGATGCGGTCATCCTTGCCGTAACGCTCCATCTCCTCGGTAAACCTGTCGAGCATCTGCTGTAAGTAGTTGATCATCTGTTCTTTCATCTTCGTTCCTCCCGCCGTATCGGCTGTTCCTGTCCTTCAAGTTGTTGGTAGTTTACCGTCCTTAGGTGTTTATTACAACGGGTGGAACCACCAGATATTCCATCAGTTTTGTGTGTACTTCTGCCAGTCCTCGATTGCCTCCTGCGCCTCCTTCTCTGACGGAAAGTCGTAGCGTTTAACTACGACTCCGTTCTCAATCTTCTCGGCGTACCACCTGCTCCACGCGTACTCATCCTTCCGTACCCGGTACTCGATCATTTATCCTTCACCTCCGATGTGTACTCGTGAACGATTCCCACGATCTTCTCGGTTTCCTCTGCACCAACGCCCATTGCCGCCATTGCCTGCCGGATGCCGCAATCCGGGCAGATGAGCGTTTCGTTATCCTTCCGGCTGAGTGCAGGACGCCCCGTAAACTCCTTACCACATTCTGGACACTTCATGTACTCCCTCCTTACTGCGCTCAAGCGCGTCATAGATAAACTGGTGTGAAAAGCCAAAAGCATCGTAGCCCTCAAGGCAAGCCTCGACATAATACTCTGACGGAATCCCGATAGGCCGCTCCTCGTGCATGATGTAGACAAAAGCATCAAGCCCTGCCGTAAATCCCGGAACCGCGCCGTCAAGGACCACCTTCACATCCTTCTTGTAATAAAACCTCGGATAACCCTCGTAGCGGTCAAGGGCTGCCTCGTCACGCTTCGTGACGGACCATACAGCAACCGGAACTACACTGCCGACCTTCGGCTCGATGGTAAGGTAACTGCCGGTCATGGAGCCCTTGAAAAGCAGCTCGTAGTCAGGAATGACGGAAGTACCCACGACCTTCGCTCCCGGACACCTGACCTTCATCTGACCGATGTTAAGATTAGAACCATATGCTAAATAATACTTCATGATACACTCCTTCCCGCTCCGCCCCCGTTATGAGGACGGAGCCATCTGCACTCTTCAAGCGGCTACTTCGTCTGCAGGTCTTCCGAACCGGAAAGCAGCATCTCCGCTAAGGTTCCTTGTCAGGAAATCCCTCGCCGTAGCAAACTCTTCGCCGACAAGCCCTAAACGGATGAGCCAGGTGCGCATCGCGAACTTCTTGTTCTCCTTCTGCTGTTCCTTAGCCGATGCACTGCGTACATCCTTTGCCATCTGGGAAAGCGCCAAGCAGAACTGGATGTAGGACTTCAGCTGTCCGGCGTGGATTCCATTTAACCGTCCGTTCTCCGGTTTGTCAAACTGGAAAAGCCTGAACTCGATCGTGCCCTTGGTAAAGGTAGCGTGGAGATTTAACATATGATATCTCGAATTGTTGTAATGATGACTTCTGCCGTAATCCGCTCCGTTCTCCTTGTACCAGATATCTGCAAGCTTGCTCATGCTCGTGGGCTTCCTGCGATTAAGGACCGTCAGGAAGTTGCGGTCTACGGTCTGGCAATACTGATTCATTCTGCCCTGGTCAAGCTTCAGCGCCTCGGCGATAAGGCTTTCATGGCTCGCCATGATGTTTGCGAGATTCCTAAGTGTCCTTGCATCGTGGCCGTCGGCTCCAACATGAATGTGGATTCCGCAGCCGCGGCTGGCGTCTGACTTCGCTCCTGCGTGGCGCAGACGGCGAACCAGCTCCTGCAGAGTCTCGATATCATCGTAGTGAAGGATCGGAGTAACAAGTTCGCATTTCTCGCTGTCCGCTCCGTGGATGGATACATCCTTCTGGAACTTCCACTCTCTGCCCTGACCGTCCCATGCGCTCCATGTGTGGTAGCCGTTCCGATATGCCGTATCTTCATACCTGCCGGTTCCGAAATACTCGGCTGCGATCTTTGCGGCGCGGTCTCTGCGGATGGAATTCATCTCAACCTCAACTCCGATGGTCTGCTGTTTCATGTTCTCGATCTGTTTCATGGTCTTATCCGTCATGGTAAATCTCCTTTCGAAATCCGCTTCAAGCGGTTGTCTGTACTTCATCGTGTTGTTGTTTTACCGTCCTTTGCAGATTTAATCAAGTGTTTATTCGGTGTCTTTATCACCAGATATTTAGCGGCTTCTCAGGTGGTATTTACCAGACTAAATAAGGGAGCAGGCTGTGACACCAACTCCCCTAAAATGCTTATACCTTCTTAATATATTTGGCGCTCACAAATCCGTACTTGCCAGACTCCTTGATGTAGTACCACTCCGCTCCATCCTTTGCTTTGACGCAGTCGCAGACAGATACAATAGTGCCCTTCGGCAGGGACCGCAAAGCAGTATTCTCTGTCCCCGCCCAGCTTCTTACATTAAGACTCGATGCAGTGACTTTTCCTTTGTACTTCTCGGACTTACTTAGAACACTTCCCGAAGAACTATTATTGCCACTACTATTCGACCGACTCGTGCCGGAAACAACGACTACAGTATGGCCTTTTGTGCGAGTAACTAATACGTCCCCAGTATAAAGAACCGTACCACTTGTATAAGGGATGCGCTTTTCAAACAAGCCGGATGCCTCCAGAACGCCCGCCTCGGACGCGGTCGAAAAGTCGCCCACATCCTTACCCGTAGCTTCCTTTATACAAGCACGGACCAGAGAGCTGCAGTCGCACTCAGTCGGAGTCTTGGTATCGATTCCGTACTTAAGAACTCCGTAGCGGTTCGACTGATCGTAGCCCAGATTGGAATTGGCGCAAGCCGCCCTCATGCGCTCTGCAATCTTCTTTGCGTGTGCGGCTGATTTCGGACGCAGGATGTACCAGCCTTTTGATGCTACGTAAAACGCCTGAGTGCTCACCTCGCTTCCCGTCTGGTCGCCTGCTGCGCCGCCTGTAATCTTGCCGTTCTCGCCTAAACGAGCCGATCCGATAATAACTCCCATTACTTGCCCTCCTTATCTACTTCCGGCAATCCCGCCACACTCGTAAGCACCGACAGCACGCCTGCAAGTGCAGATGCGGAAACTACTGCTATCCAATTAACTTCACTAATCAGCGCCGCCGTGCCGATGGTGGCGATTGCTGTTTGACAAACTGTCTTTAGTGCCCTCACAAGAGCCGCTTTGATCCATTCTCTACTCATCTTCCTTACCCTCCTTGTTGGATTTCTTGTTCGGCAGTGCGTGTACCTTCTCCATAAGTAACTCCGCTGTCCCATTGCCGCCCATTGCCTTGTACGGCTGGTAGAGATGCTTATCCAGCTCCTCCAGCTCATCAAGGTCGATCCAGCCCGCCTCGATGTACTTGCGACAGGCGGACATTAACCTCTCATACCCTATCCCAAATACCATCTGGCGCAGGGCTGACTTACGCTCGATCACCTTCTGCACCAAAAGCCAGAAACCGGATGAGCCGAAGATGGCAAGTACGATAGTCATTGCTATGTCCATAGCCTCCCCTCCTTGTAAATGAAAAGAGCACCCACTTAGATGCTCTAAGATTTAAATAGTTGCATAGAAAAGGACACCCGCTATTGGATGTCCTTTACTTGATTACTTTCACCCCGTAATCATGGGCCCGAATCTTTCCATCTGTGGTTATTAGTGCCAGACCTTCCACTGATGCAACTGCCAGAATCAGCCGATCAAATGCGTCCTTATGGTCGTCATACAACGGAAGCCTTAACGTTTCATCAATATACTCCGTCTTGAGCCTGAGAATACTTATTCCCTGCTGGTTGCACTCCTCTTCAATCTGTGCGATGGTCTTGCCAAGGTGAATCTTACCAAGCTTCTCCTTGATTGCCATCTCCCACAAGGATATGTCGCTTAAGAATATCCCATCACTCGTCTCAATGATATCCCTTGACTCCTGACTAAGCTTCGCGGTTGTCTGGCTGTTGAACATATGGACAATCAAAGCGTTTGTATCCAATAAGTACATCACACATAATCCTCCATCCCACAAGCCACCGGATCATCTTCAAAGCACGAATCAAAATCTGGAGCAATATAGAATTCATCATTCGCCAGAGCCCCGGGTTTGCGCCTCGGACGCACTTCTCGATTATCCTCCACCTTGATGAAAGTAACCAGAATATCATGAACCTGCTGCAAGGACTCCTCTGGGATTGACCTCTGCACCAGGTCGACGGTCTGCTGTCTTAACGCTGTCATAACCGCCACCTCCTTCTTTGCCCTTATAGTAGCATAGAATTAGGGCAATAACAAGTCAGAACGGCTATTTTACCCAAAGATTAGTAAGCTCCTCGTACTGCGCCTCGGTCAGGCGACCGGCAGCGTAGAACACATCAAGCTTGCGGGACTGTACCTCTTTGTACGCTTCGTACTCCTCCCTC
>CALDIE010000030.1 GCA_937901625.1 uncultured Lachnospiraceae bacterium | reverse complement strand
AGAAAAGAAACAGAAGTGCCGCTGGTCTTCATGACCTACGCCAACGTGGTCTTTTCTTACGGAACCGAAAGATTTTTGAAAGGATGCAAAAAAGCCGGCATCGACGGCCTGATCCTCCCGGATCTTCCATTTGAAGAAAAGGAGGAATTCGACGCTCCATGCCGGGAGGCGGGAGTCGACCTGATATCGCTTATAGCGCCGACTTCCAAAGCCCGAACGGCCATGATCGCAAAGGAAGCCAAAGGATTTATCTATCTTGTCTCAAGCCTTGGCGTTACCGGCATGAGAAGCACAATCAACACTGACCTTGCTTCCATAATCTCGGTCATAAGGGAAAGCACCGATGTTCCCTGCGCAGTCGGCTTCGGCATCTCAAATCCCGAAATGGCTGCAAGGATCGCTCCTCTTTGCGACGGGGTCATCGTCGGCTCAGCGATCGTAAAGATCATTGCAGAACACAAACAAAACGCGCCTGCTTTCGTAGGCACGTTTGTAAAAAGCATGAAAGACGCTGTGGCGGAGGTTTAGGACCTCGAAAATTTTTAAAAATGGTGTTGACAAAATAAAAAAGTTAGATTATGATAGATACAGTTAAACGAACGGGCAACTTAAGAAACGGAGGGTGGACCAAAGGGAACGAAACGTAGTACCGCAACCGAGCCTGACCGGTATATGTCGGGAAAGCAAAGATCCATTGCATAACGAGCAGATGTCGATCCCTACGGACGGAGGCTGTTTTAGCCGCGAAGGAGAAAATGAGTAGAGAAGTTTCGAACGGATGTGAGCGAAGCAAAGGATAATCAACCGGAAAGAGTGTCGTAGCCACGGAAACAATCAGCAACCTCGTACATTAAGGGAGTACGATCAGATGGAAGGATGTGGCTGATCCGAAGGGTGTGTGCGAACCCGAGAAGAGAGAAAAACAGATTGCGGATCGGAGACATCGAGAATAATTATTTTGGATATAGATGGCACAGATTCTGGAGAATGTGAGGTAGGGTCCATTGGACAGTGTAGAAATTTCATCGAATGAATAAGAGCGGATGCCGGTATTGATCGGATCCGCTCTTATTCGTTTTATGTATTCTTTTTCATAACAGCTACCAGCAGATAACCTCTACATCATCCTCTTTCACATAGAGCTGAATCTCCCACTGTGCCGACGGCTTTCCGTCTACAGTATATACCTCCCAACCGTTTTCCTGATCTGTCCGTATCTTGTGGGATCCCATATTTATCATAGGCTCTATCGTAAACATCATCCCCGGTACGATGAGCATATCCTCTCCCCGATTGGAGCAATAGCCTACCCACGGCTCCTCATGAAACTCAATGCCTACACCGTGTCCACCGATCTCTCTGACTACACTGTAGCCGTTTGCCTCCGCATAGGTATGTACGGCCTCTGCCATATCTCCGAGAAAACCCCATGGCTTTACGGCTTCAAGTCCCCTCTGCACGCACTCCTTTGTCACCTCGACCAGCTTTTTTGTCTCCGGGGCGACATTTCCAAGCATATACATACGTGAAGAGTCGGAAAAATACCCGTCGAGTATGGTGGAGCAATCTACATTTACTATATCTCCGTCCTTTAGGATCACCTTTTCCGAGGGGATGCCGTGACATACCTGCGAATTGACCGAGGTACATACACTTTTAGGAAAGCCCTCGTAGTCAAGCGGTGCGGGGATACCCCCCATCCTCCTCGTGACATCGCTTACGATATCATCAATCTCCTGTGTATTCATCCCGATGTGGATAGCCTCGCCGACAGCATCGAGACAGGCTCTGTTTATCACCGCACTCTCTCTTATCTTTGCCACCTGCGCCTCGGTCTTTATCATATCGTGAGTAGGTACGATATGCCCCTGAGAGCGGATCAGATCTATCCGTCTGTCAAATGCCTCATGACAGATCGGAAGAGCACACGTCTGAACTCCAGTCACT
>CALDIE010000029.1 GCA_937901625.1 uncultured Lachnospiraceae bacterium | reverse complement strand
GTGAAGTATATTGACTTTCAACAAAGGCGATATCGTAAAGGTTGACCTTAATCCCGCTAAAGGTCACGAACAGGTCAACTTTAGACCTGTGCTTGTAATGAATACGGTTCCGCTTCCCGGAGGGCTTAATACCATACTCCCGATAACGTCAAAGCAAAAATCCTATCCGCTTGAGGTAGAGTTGGATAGCCGGACAACAACGTAAGGCGTAATCCTTTAATTTCAAGTTCGAACAGTGGATTTGATGAATCGAGGAGCAAAATTTATAGAGAATGCTCCCTCTGACATAGTGGAAACTTGTAACGACTATTTACATCGTCTCACAGATGATGTAACATAACATCCAAAAAACTGAATATTCATTGAAACAGCCTCAACATGATTTGGGGCTGTATTTTTATGCTTATAAACCAAGCGCTTTTAGTCTCTTTTAGTCTCTTATAGTATTCATTCATCCGCCTTACAACCGACTCTTGCCGATGCTTTTGATCATGATATTCAAGATATACGGTCATATAATCCTTCGGATAGTCTGCTAATTCCGCGTACCCGAAATTCAGTAACATTCAACCGGATTAATTTAAAATGACATCCGAGAGTATAAACATATCACAAAACATTCCTTCATCACACTCTTCCTTACAAAAACATCGCAATATAAAGCAGATGAAATCAATGAACCATATATTAATATATATTCGATACTAAATATTGATTTATGTTTCACATAAAAAGTCTATATTTTGTTTCACGTGAAACAGAAATCAACTATATTTTGATTGAACATATTTATGTAATCCGATTTGTTTCACATAAATAGATCAATATATAGTAAAACATAAATATATATGGTGAAAATAAAATACCTTTTAAACAAATAATTGCAAAATATTCAAATTCATGATTTTCTGTAAGAATCCACTATATAAACAAATTAAGAATATTAAAAAATAAGAATAAGGAAATATAGAGATAAAAAAAGAGTTTCCAAAACGGAAACTCCTTCTCATCATGCAATCGGCTCTTTCCCCGGAAGACCGGCTTTTCTGGGATATTTGGGAGGCGTTTGTTTTACCTTGCCTATACATGCAAGACATCTGTAATCACCTGACCCCGGAAGTGTATATTCCTTAATCTCATCATAATTTCCACCAAGAACTTTAACAGCCTTTTGAGAAAAAATGAGCTCCGAAGATTCATCTTCTTCCTTTAAAAATTCCGATGATTTATATGCAACAAAAATCCCACCGACTTTTACATACGGAATACAATACTCGGAGAGCGTAGACATATTGGCGACTGCACGTGAAACAACTATATCAAACGTTTCACGAAGCTCCGACGGCTTAGCATATTCCTCAGCACGACCGTGTAGAGCAGAGATACCCTCCAAAGATAAAGCATCTATCACTTCGTTTAAAAACTTCACACGCTTATGTAAGGAGTCGATCATCGTTACATGAAGATTGGGAAAAGCAATTTTTAAGGGAAGAGAAGGGAACCCCGCTCCTGTTCCGATATCGGCCATGGAGACTTCCTCACCGGTAAGGATCTTTCGAACGATCTCTTCTTTATCCTTTAATAACACAAGGGCAAGACTGTCAGCAAAATGCTTGATCAATACTTCGTCAAACTCTGTGATCGCAGTCAGGTTCATCACCTTATTCTTTTCGATCAGCATCTCATAATACTTTTGAAACTGTTCCAGCTGAAGAGGTGACAGTTTAATATCAAATTCCTTGAGTAAATCGTTTAGTTTATCCATAATCATATATTTCCCGTTAAAACAGAAGAATCAGAGGATCATACAAGATATATAGAAATAATATATATAGTAAATAATATATCTTATATGATATAGGGTAGTATACACACCTGCATCTCACCCACAAATTATCAATACCTCGTATAATACCATTGCTCATATCTGCCGTTCTCATCATACACCAGAAAATCGCAAATATAATACTCCGTACCGTCTGAGGTTTCAAAATAACAGAAACGAACAGGATCGGAATCTTTCGTCGGATAGTCCTGATAGCTTGTTCTCGCAACATCCCGTAAAGAAATATTTGTATCTGCAAATGTTTTCTCTTCTATGCGGACAAATGTTACATCCTTATCAATATATCCTTCCAGCCTTTCTTTCAGATAATCAACAAGTTCATCATCAGGTGTTCTCCAGGATAGATCCGGCAGTTTTACACTTCCATATCGTTCATCATTAAAATATCTGTTTTCCTGATCACCGTATACAACGATCACGCTGTCGTCGAGACGATTCTTTTCATTATGATCCTGAAAGATTTCAGCAACCGCAAGAGCAGCCATCCTGCCATTTACTAAAGAGTCTGCTCTTAAAATTATGTAGGGATCTTTGTTGATATCTTCTGTTTCATACGACACGCTATATGTATCGCAAATGCTTTCGATCTCGCTTTTCTCCGATGTCAATATCATATCTCTGAGAGACTCTTCAAAGGTATCATGGGTAGACTGTACATTTCCAAGATTGGTTCCGTCAACCCAGATGCCACCCATGGAACTCGTCATTTCATACTCAAATTTCTGCAATCGATCATACACAACAATGGTTCTGGAATTCTTCGTTGTAGATTCCGACACCAGATCGCAGCTTCCATAAGTGACCTTTGCCTGCCTGAGGAGACTGTTTGTACTTCTTACCTTCCCGCAACCTGACAGTGTACATACCAGACAAAGCGACAACAATAAAATATGACACACATTACCTTTCAATTCCTTATTTTCTCCCTTTACCTCTCATTTTAAAACAGCCCAAGTACTACCGCTGATACTTCGTTATTTTTCATCATCCCCTTACCCCTCCCAGGGATGTGATGTACACCAACAATACCGATACATCTGCGGGACTGACACCGCTGATCCTGGATGCCTGTCCGATGTTGACAGGACGAAATTCCTTTAACTTTTGTCTGGCTTCGATACGCAGACTAGGCACCTGATCATAATCGATCTCCTCCGGAATACGCCGGTTTTCCATGCGCTTAAACTGCTTTACCTGCGACTGCTGCCGTCTGATATAACCATCGTATTTGATATTGATGTTCACCTGCTCTACGATCTCGTCAAGGAGTTTTTTATTTACCTCCCCGCTAAAATATTCTTTATAGATGCTCTCCCTCTCTTCATCTATCCCGGCTACAAGCAGGTAATCCAGTTCCGGACGGCAGATCAATTCCGCCAGAGATGTATTCTTCTTTACGGATGAACTTCCGTGTCTTTCCAGAAATTCCTGTATTTTTCGGTTGGCTCCGACATATGTGGAAAACATCCTTGCCGTCTCATCCTCGATGATCTTCTTCTTTATCAAAAGATACTCATACTCTTCTTTCGTAATAAGCCCGGCTTCGTATCCATATTTTCGAAGTCTCAGATCCGCATTATCCTGTCTGAGCAATAGTCTGTATTCCGCTCTCGACGTCATCATGCGATAGGGTTCTCTGTTTTCTTTTGTCACAAGGTCATCGATCAATACTCCGATATATGCTTCCGAACGGTCTAATATCAATGGATCTTTTCCTTTGATCCGGTTCACCGCATTGATCCCGGCCATCAGACCTTGTGCAGCAGCCTCTTCATAACCGCTGCTTCCGTTAAACTGCCCGGCGCAGAACACTCCGTCGATTGCTTTTAGTTCCAGGGAAAGTTTTAACTGTCCCACATCCAGACAATCATACTCAATGGCATACGCGTTCCGTACCATCCTGCAATTTTCCAGTCCGGGCACCGTGCGATACATGGCGAGCTGTACATCTTCCGGCAGGGATGAACTCATCCCCCCCACATACATCTCATCGGTGTGCATACCTTCCGGTTCTATAAAAACCTGATGTCTTTCCTTATCCGCAAACTTTACCACCTTATCTTCAATGGAAGGGCAATAGCGCGGACCGGTTCCTTCAATGATACCGGCATAGATCGGAGAACGATCCAGATTTTTCCGGATGATCTTATGTGTTTCTTCATTGGTATATGTCAAATAACAGCTCACCTGGTCGATCTGTATACTTTCCGGGTCGGTGGAAAAGGAAAAAGGTACAACCCTTTCGTCTCCCTTTTGTTCCTCCATCTTTGAAAAATCAATACTCTTTTTTTCCATTCTGGCAGGCGTCCCTGTCTTAAAGCGTCGCAGCTTCACCCCGTGCTCCGTAAGAGAAGCGCTCAGATGATTAGCCGCCTGCAAACCGTTCGGTCCCGTATAGGTAATGGCCTCGCCGCAAAGACAGCGTGCCTTTAAATACGTACCGCTGCAGATGATCAACGCCTTACATTCATACACCGCTCCGGTATATGTCTTTACGCCGACGATCTTAGAGCGTCCGTTTTCCTCTTCCGTTAATATCTCGCATACCTCACCTTGTTTGATGATCAGGTTTTCCTGCTTTTCAAGGACTTTTCTCATGGCTCTGCTGTATTCCGCCTTATCAGCCTGTGCCCGAAGAGAATGCACCGCCGGTCCTTTGGAACGATTCAGCATTTTCGACTGAATAAAAGTTTTGTCGATGTTTTTACCCATCTCTCCGCCCAAAGCATCCAGCTCTCTTACCAAATGTCCCTTTGAAGATCCTCCCACATTGGGATTACAGGGCATCAGCGCAATGGAGTCCACGCTGACCGTAAAGATCATCGTATCCATTCCAAGGCGCGCGCAGGCAAGAGCAGCTTCGCAGCCGGCATGCCCTGCCCCGATCACGCACACATCCACCTTTTCTCTTATAGTATTTTTATCCGTACTCCTATTTTCCCTATCGGAACTCATGTTGATAACCTTCTTTAATATGATCCGCGGATTGTGAGTGTTTTAAGAATTGCGGGAGTTACTTTCGCAACGGAGCAATTCGTAACATCAAAAATTACGAGAGAATTGCCTCACGAAGCTTTGCGGCAACCTCTTCACACTCTTCGTCTGTTGCGAGTTTTTTAAGATTCGGATCCATTGCAAAGGTTCCTCCCCACTCAAACTCATCTTTGTACTTCGGACATAAGTGCATATGCAGATGATGGCCAGTATCACCGTACATACCGTAATTGACTTTATCAGGAGAAAATGCTTTATGGATTGCTTTTGCAACTAGCGCAACATCCTCTATAAAAGCTTCTCTTTCTTCTTTATCCAGCTCGATCATTTCCGATACATGATGTTTACTGGCTACGATACAGCGTCCGGGATGGGACTGTTCCTTAAAAAGATAAACCGTAGAAGCACCTAATTCACACACCTCATATCCAAACTTTGCAACCAATTCACCCTTCGCGCAATACGCACAATTCTGATCCATAACAGACCTCCTTTTAAAAAGATTTCATGCAATCCATTCTTTCATAAATGATATCAGAAATCAAGTTTATCCAATCCGAAAAACAAAACCGTATTTTCAAAGACCTTTTTTCTGAATTCTTCCCTGTCCATTTTCTTTAAAACAGCCACTTTATCGCAAACATAACGGATATTTTCCGGAACATTCGGATTCTTTAATCCTTTGATCCCGCGAGGTAACAGATACGGAGCATCTGTCTCTATCATCAGACTCTCTGCCGGGATTGCCTCTAACGCATCCAGAAGATCCGCATTTCTTCTGTCATCACAAACCCATCCGGTAATACCGATCTTACACCCTAAGTTTAAATACCTCTCCGCGTCCTTCCTCGAACCGGTATAGCAATGAACAACCGCTTTTTTACAAAGAGACGGAAAATTTTTAAGGACATCATAAAAATCATCCGCCGCCTCTCTCTCATGTAAAAAGACAGGTTTATCCAATTCCAAAGCCAGATCCAGTTGTTTTTCAAAAGCCTTTATCTGGTCTTCCTTAGGTGAAAACATCCTGTCATAATCAAGTCCGCATTCTCCTACCGCTACCACGAAAGGATTTTTTTCTATCATCGTCCTCATCTTTGAAGGAACATCTTCCGAAAAGGTCCTCGCCGCATGCGGATGTATTCCAACGGTGGAAAACAAAGGCAGTTCATCCTTCCGTCCGGAAATATACTTTACCGCTTCCAGAGAAGATTTTAAAGAGCTTCCGGTAATGATCATTCCACATTTTCCTTTAAATGCTCCTTCTATGATCTTCTCCTCTTTCCCGGCAAACTGTTCACAGAAAAGATTCGTTCCTATATCGATATAATCCCATTCATCCTTCCACTTTCTCATATATCTTATGTTCCTTTTTCATTTCTTCTGACTCCGGATCTTTTCCTTTTTTATAAAATAGATCACTGATCGTAACAAACTCATAACCTTCTTCCCGCAGATCCGGAAGTATATATTTTAAGGCTTCCACAGTCCTTACATTGTCCGGCTGGTCGTGTAAAAGAATGATCGCGCCATCGCAGGCCTGCTCTTTAACTATGCCTACCCTTTCATCTATGGAGACATTCTCATCCCAGTCATTCGATCCAAAACCGGAAATAAACACTTTCGGGATACTCTCAAAAAGAGACTCATCATAATCTATATAAGGAGGACGGAAAAACAATGGTTCTTTTCCCGTGATCTCTTTGATCAAAGCATCCGTCTCCTCTATTTCCTTTACGGTTTCCTCTTTTGATAATTTCGTCATGTAAGAATGCGTAAAAGAATGATTTTCCACATCACATCCGAGATAAACCTCTCTTTTGATCACATCGATCGTCTCTTCCGTGATATTTTTTCCTATCAGAAAAAAGGAAGCCTTTCCGCCGTACTCTTCCAAGAGATCCAGAATCTGCGGAGTGGTATAATTATTAGGTCCGTCATCAAATGTTAATGCAATGATCTTACTCATACTTATCCTCCTGCCTTTACTTTCCCATACAAAAACGGGAAAAGATTTCGTCTGCCAGATCGTCTTCCAGTTCTTCCCCAATGATATTGCCAAGATGCTTATACGCATCCATCAGATCGATCGAATAAAAATCTTCCGGAAGACCGCTTTCAATACTGTTTTTTACAAGATCCAGAGAATCTATCACTCCCTCTAATTCCTCTTTTTGCCTTTCGTTGGTAATGATGACTTCTTCATTATATTTAACCGACGGATCTTTATAAAAATCCCTCAACGCTTCCAACAGACTGTCCTTACCCGCCTGTTCCAGAGCCGATACAGAAAGGATCGTCTGGTCTTTACCAAATATCTTTTGTATCTCTTCCATTTTGGTCTTTTCTTCAAGGTCGGATTTATTTAACAGGATGATCAGACGGCTTTTGTTCCCTCTTATCTTTTTGTTTTCTTTTAAAAACTCCATGATCTTTTGATCATTTTCATCAGGCCGGACGGAAGCATCCATCACATACAGGATCAGATCCGCGTCTTTGGCATTTTCCAAAGCCCTCTGTATACCGATCTTTTCAACCTTATCTTCGCTTTCTCTGATTCCGGCCGTGTCGATCAAAAGTAATTGGTATTCACCGATCCGAACCGATTCCTCAAGAGTATCTCTTGTCGTTCCGGCAATTTCCGTAACGATCGCCCTTTCGGTTCCGGAAAGCATATTTAAAAGAGAAGATTTTCCGGCATTCGGTTTTCCTAATATCACTGTTTTGATCCCTTCTTTGCGGATCCTCCCGTCATCTGCCGTAAGAAGCATATGAGCGACTTTTTTTCTCACTTTTTCTGTTTTAAAAAGAAGTTTTTCTCCGTATCCTTCCAGATCAAAATGTTCCGGATCATCTATGGCCGATTCTATAAAGGCTATCTCGTACAAAAGATCCTCTCTCATTTCCTTAATCTTTTTATAAAGAGATCCCGATAACTGATCCAGTGAGTTTTTTCTTGCAAATTCATTATCTGACGCGATCAGATCCATTACCGCCTCAGCCTGCGAAAGATCCATCCGTCCATTTAAAAAAGCTCTTTTTGTATATTCCCCCGGTTCCGCCAATCTGGCACCGTATTTAAGAACAGTTTCCAATATCCTTTTGCAAACATACAACCCGCCATGGCAATTGATCTCAACCGTATCTTCGCCTGTATAACTCCCCGGACCTTTCATCAGCGTAAGAAGAACTTCGTCTATCTTTTCGTCATTGTCATAGATACATCCGTAATGGATCGTGTGTGTAGCAAAAGAAGAAACCCTTCCTCTTTGACCGGAAGGATCGTCCTTCTTTGATACAAAGACCTTATCTGCTATCGATATGGCATCCTCTCCGCTGATACGGACGATCCCGATCCCGGAACCGGTCATACCGGTGGCTATGGCTGCAATGGTATCTTTCTTAAACATTTGTTTTCCCTTAGACATAGTGCCGCAACATCACATTTTTGTCATGCTGCGGCACCCTCATCATCCTAATGAACCTCTTTACTTCTTTACTTCATTATATGGATTATCTGCGATTGTTCTTTAAGGAGATCACAACCTTACGGTACGGATCCTCACCCTCGGAATGTGTCGTAACATAACGATCATTCTGTAAAGCGGAATGGATGATCCTTCTTTCATAAGGATTCATAGGCTCCAATGCTACCGATCTTCTTGTTCTCTTTACTTTAAAAGCAATATTTCTTGCAAGAGATTCCAGAGTTTCTTTTCTTCTCTCACGGTAGTTTTCCGTATCAACCTTTACTCTCACATAATTCTCGGAGTACTTGTTTACTACCAGGGAAACAAGATATTGCAAAGAATCCAGTGTCTGACCTCTCTTACCGATCAGCACGCCCATATCCTCGCCGTTTACTTCGATCGTAAGAACATCCTCTTCATCAAAAGCACAGGTAACTTCAGCTTTTATTCCCATTGCGAGGAAAACTTCCTTTAAGAACTTGTCTGCCTCAGTGATCAATGTGGGCTTTAATTCTTCGGGAACGGGAACGATTTCCTTCTTTTCCACAACAACAGGTTCCTGTACTTCTTCTTCAAACCTCTCATCTTCACGGTAATTGCTTCTGTAATTGTCACGCCCTTTGTTGTTTCTTCTGTCTGTACGACGATCCGAACGATCATTTCTTCCGCGGCCGCGATCTCTTCTTTCTCTTTTATCCTCAGTGGGTTCATCCGAAATGATACCCTGCTCTTTTAATTTAGCGGCTCTCTCCTCGTTAGCTTTTCTCTCTGCCTCCGCAGCGGCCTTTCTTTCCTCTTCGGCTTTTCTGGCTTTTTCCAGTACAGCAGCCTTTTCCGCCTGTGCTTCATCGGCTCTGTTTTTCTCAAGATCCTCGAAGGATTCTTCCTTTACTCTTGCTTTGATCGTAGCGGGTTTTACACCCAATCCTATAAATCCGCTTGAACCTTCACTGACTACTTCATATTCCAGACGATCGCTGGTAACGGAAAATGTCATGCAGGCATCCGTGATACAATCACTGACTGTCTTTGCGGTAAATTCTCTAAAATCTGCCATTTTTTTCTCCTATTCCTGTCTAACTCTATTGGTTGTTCTTTTCATTATACTTTTTTACCATAGCCGCTTTTGAAGCAAGACTTCCGGGTTTATCCGAATTACTGTTGTAATAATCTGTAGAAGCCTTTACGGATTCGTTTACTTTCGCTCTGTCTCCGGCTGTCTTTTTCCCGCCTTCTTCTTTGGAAGATTCTGTCTTATTTCCGACATTACGGGTATTTATTGTGGCATTGGTAGTGATCTTTTGCGGAGGAAGTCCCTGCTTTCTGCGCTTTTCATTATTTTTTTCAATATTTTTCTTTATCATCTCATCAATATCTATTTTGTCCAGATGCTTATTTACGCATATCTGGATGACGGAACGTACCACTGAACCGCTGATCCAGTATATTCCCATACCGATCGGTAAAGAAAAACAGAAAAAAGCGGACATCAAAGGCATAACGTTGTTCATCATCTTCATCGACTGCATCATGCTGTCCTGCTCTGAACTTCTTGAAGATTTGGTATTCTCCTGCTGGGGCATCAGTTTCGTGTTGATCCACTGTGTCACCGCTGACAGAATAGGAATCAACAGTACTCCGAAGATCATCAGATAATTTCTCTCATCCGTAGCGTTTGCCATCTGCATGGTGATCACGCTTTGAGGAGAGTTGGCAATATTTAATCCAAGAAAACTGTTAAATTTTTCCAGTTTGGAAACAGTCTCCGTAACCTGTGCGGAAAGATCCGCATAACTTACATTGGATACCGTATCCACGATCCCGGATCCAAAACTGTCAAAATACTTCTTTAAATTATTCCAGTCTGTAGTGGAAGCACGGTTTAAAACATCTATATATGTATTTTCAACCGTTGTTATACTCTCCGCGCTACCGTTTTGCAAAAGATCCGGTACTGCTCCCAACTGTTTGGAAAAAGTGGTAATACTGCTGATATTGTTAACTTCTTTTTCACCCACCGTAGAAGTTCCCTGAATAAAATCAAGCATTCCTTCGACTTTTGTCATATTGGTGACAAGAGGAAAAAATACTTCCTTCATTCTTCCTACATAAGCGGGCATGTTGTAGATTACACGATACAAAGCAAACAGAATAGGCATCTGTATCAAAAGCTGTAAACAGCTGCCGGAAGGGCTTACTCCGTATTTTGCGTAAACTGACTGTGTTTCCTGGTTCATCTTTGTTAAGGATTCCTGATCGGATTTTCCTTTATACTTTTCCTGAATGGCCTGAATCTCCGGATTCATTTTGGCATTTAATTTGGAAAATTTTTGTTGTTTCACCGTAAGGGGAATCATGGCCACATAGATTACGATCGTAAACAAGATAATAGCAACTCCCATGCTGGGATATTCACTAAAAAGGCCTAAAAACCATACAATTGCCTCTAGCAGATACCCTTCGATAGCAGCAAACGGAAGAAGTATTCCACCCTGTTTTGTCAATAACATCAAGTCCAAATGAGTCTCTACCTCCAAATAATCTTCTTATCTAAATACTTTTCCCATAGAAAGTATCTTCTTACTCTTTTTTTCCGGTACCGGATCAAACCCGCCTTTTGAAAAAGGATTACATCTTAAAATTCTCCAGGCACACAAAAAGCTTCCTTTCAAAGCACCATATGTCTTTATAGCTTCCAGACCATATTCGGAACAAGAAGGATAATAAGGACATTTTGTTCTTTTCAAGGGAGATACATACTTTCTATATGAATTGATCAAAAAAATCAGTATATTTTTCATCTTATAATGTCATAAACCTTATCTTTCAGGAATGAAGAATCCTATGAAGTTTTGACAAATGCAAGACGGCGCTTTCCGCAGTGGCAAACTTAATCCCTGCGGCCCCTTTTCTTGCGACGATCACAATGTCCAAACCACTATTGAACATTTCTTCATGCAATCTGTAACTTTCTTTTACCAGTCGCTTCACATGATGTCTGACTACACTATTACCGACTTTCTTGCTGACGCTTACTCCGAGACGGTTATGATCCAGATGATTTTCCGACACATACATTACATAATACTTATTTGCATAAGATTTTCCTGTTTCATAAACTCTCTTGAAATCGTCATTTTTTTTTAATGATTCCATATACTATTCAATTTTTAAATTTTTACTGTCTGTCTTAGCAGTCTGCAACAAAAAAGGTCACTGAAAGCGACCTCTTAAGCTGATAAAACTTTTCTACCTTTTCTTCTTCTGGAAGCTAATACTTTCCGTCCTCCGGGAGTACTCATTCTGGCACGGAAGCCATGTACCTTGGATCTGGAACGCTTCTTAGGCTGAAACGTCATCTTCATCTTCAACACACCTCGCTTTCTCTATCGTATTTTGGTGTCAGAAAATACAAGCGTAATTATATTAAAACAAATTCAATAAGTCAAGAAAATTTGAGGTTTTTTTTAAAATGATACATTATAATTTTTTTATTATAATTTTATATTTTTTTTAATATTTCAATATTTGGTATTAAAAATATTTTTACCCCCACCAAATATTGTTTTATTTAAACAATCATTTTTTAAAATGTGGATAAATTATTTATTTACATAATTATATCCACATTTTGTTGATAATTTGTTTATAACTGTATATTATTTTCACCTGATTCCTTATTTTATTGGTTTCAGACGCCTTTTTCAATGTTGATATCCGATGTTTAAAAAAATTTTTTCATGGTAATAATAAAAGATACTATGTAAACCAATTCACATTATCCCAAATTTATTTTTTTCCTGATCAACATTTTAAACAGATTTGAAAATTCTTCTTTTGTGACTTAAAATGTACAGAGTATAAAGGGAGAGAGTTACTTTTATGGACAGTATTGGACAGATTATAAAAGAACATTGGGATGATTTAAAAGAAAACATCCGCAAAGAATACGATATTACAGACATTGCGTACGAGTTTTGGATCAAGCCTTTAAACTTCTACAGCTGCATTGATAATGTAATGACCATCTCTCTTGCAGATAAAAATAAAAATCCCAATATGGTAGACTATGTAACCAGAAACTATAAAGAATGCTTTCAGACTACTCTCTTAAGTCTTACAGGTCAGCATTACGAAGTGATCTTTCAGTTAGAAGAGTTACCATATAACAATGAAGGAGCGGAATCATCTGTATATGAATATTCTTCCGTTTCTTATTCCGATGAAGAAATAACGAGATTCCGTCAGTCTAATCTTATCATCAAATACCGTTTCGACACTTTTGTCGTAGGATCCAATAACAATATGGCATATTCCGCATGTATGGCAGTTGCTGAGAAACCGGGTCAGTATTTCAATCCTCTTTTTCTGTATGGGGGATCCGGACTCGGAAAAACACATCTTATGAATTCCATCGGTAATTATATCATCGAACACTTCCCCGATATGAAAGTACTTTATATTACCAGTGAGGAATTTTTAAATGAAGTGATAGAATCCATCCGCGCAGGTCAGTCCAATTCCGATTCCAACGCAATCTACAAGATGCGCGAAAGATATCGTAATGTAGATGTATTATTAATAGATGATATTCAGTTCATTATAGGAAAAACCACCCAACAGGAAGAGTTTTTCCATACTTTTAATACTCTTCATTCCGCCGGTAAAGCTATCATCATATCGTCAGATAAACATCCCAAAGAAATGAAAGAGTTAGATGAACGTTTTCGTTCCCGTTTTGAAGGAGGACTTACCGTTGATATTCAGCCTCCCGTTTACGAGACAAGAATTGTCATTCTTAAAAAATATGCGGAATCTTTAAATATAGATATTCCAAATGAAGTACTGGATTATATAGCAAACAACATAAAATCCAATGTACGTGAACTTCAAGGAGCCATAAACCAGGTCATCCAGTATTACAAAACTTTAAATTATCCTTCCATTGACCTTAAAATGGCAGAAGAATCTTTAAAAGATACCATTTTTCCGGATAAGACCACGATCGTTACTCCTAATCTCATTTTGGATATTGTATCCGAATATTATAATGTAGATAAAGATGATATAGTATCCAAGAAGAGAAATTCCGATATAGTTCTCCCCAGACAGGTGTTTATGTATCTCTGCCGTACTATGACAGATACTACCTTACAGGGAGTAGCTGCTCTTTTAAATAAGAAAGATCATTCCACGGTCCTTCACGGAATCCAGAAGATCAAAGAAGAAATGGATATAGATCCTGTTTTTAAAGATACTATTGAGATCATTAAAAACAGAATCCTTACATCCTGAAAAAATACATAATAAAGAGTTTCTTCCTATTATAATATGTTTATATTATAATAGGTTTATATCTTTTGGGATAAAACTCCATAAGCCGTTGATAACCTTGTTATAATTCCTTTATATTTGTTGAAATACTGTTTTTAATGTTTTTTCCCCTTTTCTTTCATAGTCAAAAAAACAAAAATTTAGGGTTTATTTTCAAATAAACAAATTTTCACCTCTTTTTTTATCCTCATATTTATTCTTCCTTTTTTTGACCAAATTTAGTATAATATTAAGGGTTATCCACTCAAGTCACAAAACAGGTCTGTGGATTACCCTTGTTTTAGGTATTATTATATATATATATATTTATATTATTTATTTATATATGTATTTATGTATGCTGCGTCGAAGGGAGTTTCAAAAAGATGAAGATCGTATGTTCAAAACAAAATCTGGTTAACGGTGTAAGTATTGTTTCCAAAGCAGTACCCAATAATACCACCATGAATATCCTGGAGTGTATTTTGATCAATGCATCAAAGGATTCCATTACTCTTACGGCCAATGATATGGATCTTGGAATAGAAACCATGATCGAAGGTGAAACGATCATCGAGGGATCCATAGCGATCGAGGCAAAAATGCTCTCGGATGTTGTAAGAAAACTTCCTGATGATGATATCACTATTGAAACCAATATTGATTTTGAGACAACCATCTCTTGTGGAGAACTGGTATTTAGGATAAGCAGCAAACCCGGAGATGATTTTACGGGTATTCCCTCAATAGAGAAAAACGATACCATTTCCGTTTCCATGTTAACTTTAAAAGATATCATCAGTAAGACGATCTTTTCCATCGGTAGCGGTGATGTAAACAGGATCATGGCCGGTGCTCATCTTATTATAAAAAATGATCAGATGAGAATTACAACCCTGGATGGTCATCGTATTTCCATTCGCAAAGTACAGCTTAAAAACATTTATCCTGAAAAGGATGTTATAGTACCCGGAAAGGCTTTGAGTGAAATAAGTAAGATCATTCCTTTTGATGCGGATAAAGATGTTTCCATCAGTCTTACCAATACACATGCTTTGTTTGAATTTGATACTACGGTTGTAGTATCAAGATTGATAGACGGAAATTACATCAGCGTGGATAAGATGATGTCCTCCGATTATGAGACAAAAGTTACTGTCAGCAAAAAGAACTTGTTTGATTGTGTTGACAGATCTCTTCTTTTTTCCAAGGAAGGAAACAAAAAGCCTATCGTTATAGAAATCAATGATACTATGATGAATCTTTCCGTTAAGTCTTCTTTGGGAAGCATGAATGAAAAAATAGACGTTAAAAAACAGGGAAAAGATATAAGGATCGGATTTAATCCCAAGTTTATTTTGGATGTTCTTAAGGTAATGGATGAGGAAGAGATCGATATGTATTTTGTAAATTCAAAGGCTCCTTTATACATCAAGGATGCCAGTGAAAGTTATGTTTACATGGTTCTTCCCGTTAATTTGAGTTAATCATCCAAGAGGTTACGGAAGTGAATAATATAAAGATCAAAGAAGAATATATAAAACTTGGTCAGGCTTTAAAAGCATCGGGTCTTGTAAACGAAGGATCCGATGCAAAGTATGCCATCACGGAAGGGAAAGTAAAAGTAAACGGTGAAGTGTGTACGATGCGTGGAAAAAAACTCTATCCCGGAGATGATTTTTCTTATCAGGGAAAGACGGTGCATTGTGAATGATTATAAAATCACTTGATCTTGAAAATTATAGAAATTACAGTAGTCTTCATATGGATTTTTCCGATGGGGTGAATATTTTGTATGGTGACAACGCCCAGGGAAAAACTAATATCCTGGAATCTATCTATATGTCTGCTACCACGAAATCTCACAGAGGAAGCAAAGATAAAGAAGTCATTAAATTCGGTTTTGAAGAGTGTCATATAAAAACTCTCCTGGACAAAGAAGGTCTTGGGAGAAGAGTTGACATGCACTTACGAAGCGGAAAATCCAAAGGGATAGCCGTAGATCAGGTAAGACTTAAAAGAGCAACAGAACTTTTAGGACTCTTAAAAGTAGTTTTGTTTTCGCCGGAAGATTTAAGCATTATAAAGAACGCCCCTTCGGAAAGAAGAAGATTTATTAATTCGGAATTGTGTCAATTGGATAGTATATATACGTACAATCTTGAAAGCTACAACCGTATTGTGGATCAGAGAAACAAACTTTTGAAAGAGATATTTGAAAATCATGATTACAAAGAAACGATTTTCGTATGGGATATGCAACTGGTTTCCTTTGGAAAAAAAATCATAGAAAGAAGAAGGGAATTTGTAGAACAATTAAACGTTATCATTAAAGATATACACAAAAGTTTATCCGGAGGAAAAGAAGAACTTGTAATCAAATATGATCCGAATGTGAATGAAAAAGAGTTTGAAAAAACTCTCAGTAAAAATTTGGAACGTGATATACATTTAAAATCAACTTCTGCGGGTCCCCATAAGGACGATATATCGTTTTTTATAAATGGTATGGATGTCAGAACCTACGGATCTCAGGGACAACAGAGAACGGTTGCCCTGTCTTTAAAACTGGCGGAGATAGAATTGGTTAAAATAGTAGCGGGTGATAACCCTGTTCTTTTGCTGGATGATGTATTGTCGGAACTTGATGTAAACCGGCAGAATCATCTTTTAGACAGAATAGGAGATATTCAGACGATCATCACTTGTACGGGATTGGATGATTTTGTTAATGCCCGTTTTGAATACGATAAAGTATTCAAAGTAGTTGAAGGTAATGTAACAATGGAAAACTGATCATACATGGTTATGCAGGAAAGGATAGGAAGTATCCATGAGTGAAGAAAAGAAACAGATCGAAGAAGAAATTAAGAAAGATACTGAAGCTTTAAGTGAAAAAGAAAAAAAAGCGGTGGATCTGTTAAAAAAGATAAATGAAGAACCCATTGAATCTATAGATGAAGATGAAAAGGTGGAAACGGAATACGGCGCGGATCAGATCCAGATACTGGAAGGATTGGAAGCCGTAAGAAAAAGACCGGGTATGTACATAGGCAGCACTTCTTCCAGAGGTCTTCATCATCTGGTATATGAGATAGTAGATAATTCTGTTGATGAGGCTTTGGCAGGTTATTGTAAGTCGATCACCGTGACCATCAACAAAGGTAATTCTGTTACTGTTGAAGATGACGGAAGAGGTATTCCCGTAGGCATTAACCAGAAAGCGGGATTGCCTGCGGTAGAAGTGGTATTTACCATCCTCCATGCCGGTGGAAAATTCGGCGGCGGGGGATACAAGGTTTCCGGCGGTCTTCACGGCGTTGGAGCATCGGTTGTTAATGCTCTTTCCACCTGGCTGGAAGTAGAGATATACCACGAGGGACAGATTTATAATCAGCGCTATGAAAGGGGTATTGTTTGCTATCCTTTAAAAGTGATCGGTAAATGTGAGGCTTTAAAAACCGGTACAAAAGTTACATTCCAACCGGATCCTGAAATCTTTGAAGATACAGTATTTGAATTTGATGTTTTAAAAAACAGGCTTCGTGAAATGGCCTTCTTAACAAAAGGTCTTAAGATAGAACTCATCGATGAAAGACAGGATACATCCGAAGATTATGAGGGGAAACCGAAAAAGCGTACTTTTCATTATGAGGGAGGTATCAAGGAGTTTGTTCAGTATTTAAATCACAATAAGACTCCTTTGTATGATAATATCATCTACTTTGAAGGAAAAAAGGAAGATGTGATCGTGGAAGTGGCTTTTCAACACAACGACGGTTTCAATGAAATGATGTATGGTTTTGTTAACAACATCAATACTCCCGAGGGAGGAACTCACATCGAGGGATTTAAGAGAGCTATTACCAAAACTTTCAACGATTACGGAAGAAGTCAGAAAATCTTAAAAGACAGTGAACCCAATTTAAGCGGTGAAGATATAAGAGAAGGATTGACGGCCATTATTTCCGTTAAGATCTCCGATCCTCAGTTTGAAGGACAGACCAAGCAGAAACTCGGTAATTCTATCGCAAGAGTGGTAGTTGAAAGTATTGTAAGTGAACAGCTGACATACTTTTTGGAACAGAATCCGCAGGTTGCCAGGTCTATAGTTGAAAAATCGGTTCTTGCTCAAAGAGCGAGGGAAGCAGCGAGAAAGGCAAGAGATCTTACCAGAAGAAAAACGGCTTTGGAAGGATCTTCTTTGCCCGGTAAATTAGCGGATTGTTCGGATAAGGATCCGAAAAATTGTGAAATCTATATCGTTGAGGGTGACTCCGCAGGCGGATCTGCCAAATCTGCGAGAAGCCGTGCAACACAGGCCATCCTTCCTCTTCGCGGAAAGATTTTGAATGTTGAAAAGGCAAGACTGGATAAGATTTATGGTAATGCGGAAATCAAGGCAATGATAACGGCTTTCGGTACAGGTATTCAGGATGAATTCGATATCAGCAAGCTCCGTTATCACAAGATCATCATTATGACTGATGCCGATGTGGACGGTGCTCATATCGATACTTTGATGCTTACGTTTTTGTATCGTTTTATGCCGGATCTGATAAAGCAGGGATATGTTTATCTTGCGCAGCCTCCTCTGTATAAACTTCAGCGCTCAAAGCAGAAAACGAAAGACAGAGAGATGATTAAGAATATAGCTTCCGAGAATCCGGAACAGAAGATCGTCTACAAAGAGGAAAAGGATTATGATGTCTGGTATCTCTACTCCGATGAAGGACTTAATTATGTGATTTCCAAAGTTGGAAGAGATGATTATAACAAAGTTCAGCGATACAAGGGATTGGGTGAGATGGATGCCGATCAGCTTTGGGAGACGACCATGGATCCGGCCAATCGTGTATTGTTGCGTGTGAATATGAATGAAGAAGCGGAATCCGAACTGGATATGACCTTTACCACTCTGATGGGTGAAAAAGTAGAACCCAGAAGAGATTTTATCGAGGCAAATGCTAAATTTGTTCAGAATCTGGATATATAATGAGGCTGCTTTAAAGCAGCGGAAAGGAAGATATGGACGGGAATCAAAATAATACTACAGGCCATATCGATGACACGATATTTGATAAGATCCATGAAGTCGATCTGAAACAAACCATGGAAAAATCTTACATAGATTACGCAATGAGTGTTATCGCTTCGAGAGCGTTGCCGGATGTAAGGGATGGTTTAAAGCCTGTACAGAGAAGAATTCTTTTCTCTATGATCGAGTTGAATAACGGACCGGATAAGCCGCACCGTAAGTGCGCGCGTATCGTCGGTGATACCATGGGTAAGTATCATCCTCACGG
>CALDIE010000028.1 GCA_937901625.1 uncultured Lachnospiraceae bacterium | reverse complement strand
CTGTCAACCCCCTTTTTGAACTATCTATACACAGTAAATATAGCAGATTTCTCTATCGAAAACAAGACGAAATGCAGAGAAGACGGTGTCAAGTTGTTGTAGGTGTTTTCAGAAAATGTGGAAAACTCCCTGGCTGTCAGCAATAAGTTTTTAATGCTCTCAGCAACTGTGTGCTTCTGCCGTCCGGGACAATTGCTCCGGCCTGGATCTCCGGGTCCTTCAGGCCCAAAGTCCCTCTCAGATGCTTTCTCCTTATCCTTGCGGCTGCTTTCTCCATTACTGCCGTCTGCTCCGGATGCTTTCTTTCGATCCTGCATCTCCCGGCCGCCAGAACCGGAACGAACGCTTTCAGCGTTTCTTCACTCCAGCCCATCGGACGGCTTGAAAGCCTCCGTGACAGACAGTGGCTTACGTGAGGTTCCGTTGCTCCTCCGCCCGCCGCTTCCTCATCTGTATCCCTGATCGTGATCGCGTCGAAGTTCTCAAGAAGGTATCCGATACTCCTGCAGATCGTCTTTCGGCTTTCCGGATGGGTCCTGAGCATCTCTTTACCGATCTTCATGAGCTGCCCGCGGTCCTTATCCTTCACAGACTCCCGGATCATCACTTCGTACAGCATCCCTTCTTCCGCTCCGAATCCTGTCACCGCCTCTTTGATCCGCTTGTTCTTGTGATACGGGTCAAGGACAAATGTGCTTCCGGGAAAGTATTCCGTCCCTGCCTTGATCCATCGCGCCCCGTCTCCGTGGATATAGACTTTCGTCCCCCGGAGATCATATTTCCCGTCCGTCTCTATCGCCACTCTTTCCCACAGAGCCTCCGGGTCCTCCCCGTAACTCCCTCGGTGGAAAATGTTGATGCATCTCCCCCTCTTCCCGATCCTCTCGATCCCCTCGTATACGCTGATAATGGGCACGATTGCCTTCTTTCCGTTCTGCAGCGCTACATGGTCCTCGTCCGCATCGATGTGCAGGAACCGCACTTTCCTGCGCTCTATGGACGGCTCTTCCGGCACCTCGCTCTCACGGATCCGGTTCATCACCGTCTGCTTCGATACCTTCCCTCCGGTTACCTCACGGCTGCTTGCCTCATATGAGTTCCTTATCGCTGCCTTTACCAGCGCTTCCGATGTTCCTCCGCTGATCCGCTCATACCCTTCGATACCTGCTATTACATCCAAAGGATATACATACTTGCCGTCCTTCTTCCTGTAGTACGTCCGGCGGAAGTTCACTTCCCCGATCTCTGTCAGCACTGACCGCTTGTCGCCTCTTCGTACTACGCTCAGCCCCTCACTGCGACGTCCCTTCCGATCCGCTCTCAGACTCTCATCGATAGCCTCATAGTAGTCTGATACGATCCCCGCCACGGTCCGCTCTACTGCCTCATGAAGCCCCTTCTCTATCTTTTCCAGACGGATGTCTTCTCCATAAAGCTTTTCTTCAATTTCTCTCTTGAGTTTTTCGATCCTCGCGTCTATAGTATGAACCACAGGAAACCCCTCCTTCTGGTAGTTGTTGTTGGTACTCTAACTTTTACCACATCAGGGTGTTTCCTGTTTCCTTTTTTCTCTAAACACCTACAATTATTTTACACCGTGCTCGTAAGATCTCTTTACGGGTTGCCCATGGATTGCCGGGCCTTCATTTATGGGGAACTCCCGGCGGTCCCGCACTCTCTTCAGGCATCCGTTTTTCTGCCGTTGACTTTTCCTTTTCTTTTTTATAAAGTGGGGACAGTCACGAAGATTTGTCCGGAGGACCTGGATGCTGGAGATCA
>CALDIE010000027.1 GCA_937901625.1 uncultured Lachnospiraceae bacterium | reverse complement strand
ATAAGTGAACTGACCGGCTGTCTCGCAGATAGCGGCCAAAAACTTATCTCTCTGCTTGGGTACTTCAAACTTGACCCCGCGGATCTTCATAAAGATGAAGAGAACAAGAGCAACGACAGCGAAGCTCAACTCGTAACTGGTGTTTGCTACGAGTTCGATGGTATCTTCGGTGACATTCGTTAACTTTGTTGTTTCCATTTCCAGATAGTAGATATCCAGGAAACTTCCGAGCGCATCGATCAGCGCGTAACAGAACGGCATGGCGAAAGCGATGATCGCCATCTTCTTGCCAAGCTTCTTTCTTCTGTCTGTATCGCCGTGAGTATCAAGGAAACCTACGCCCAGGATACCGACTAAGATAATGAGGATGGCAACTACGGAACCGGCACCGATGGATTCGTGCAAAAAGACCGCGCACATAAGTGCGACGATCGCACCGGAGGTATTCTCAATAGGGTCGGAGATCGATTCCTCGACAAAGCGCATTCCGAAGAAGGACAAGGCCATGGAAAGGATGTAGCACAGAGCAACCGGCGCATAGTGAATAAGATTCATGGGATCGTAGGAGAAATCCTCAAAGATCAGTTCAAAGATCGCGTGAATTCCCATGACAAGACCAACGCAGACGGTGATCTTTAAATGCGAGTATTTCTCATCGGGTCTCGCTCCCTTTTTGTAAAACAATTCTGCCAGACCCCAGATCAGGGTAGTGGCAATCGTAAAAACAAACCACATATTTTTCTCTCCTTTCAAATAACACAACCTCAGTATTATATTACTTGCACGGCTTTGATGTCAAATTAAGGATACCGTTATCCCTTTTATACGTAACGGTTTTACTGTTACGATCCCGGGATAGATGTTATAATAGAAAATGGCGTTTCAAAATAAAGATCCGGGGGATGGTGGTACTGACCGGGAAACGATATGTGGATCGATACATAGGAATACGGGAGTTTTTAAGATGGACGAAGAATTATTTCGGATCGGCGTGATCACGGAACCGCACGGTGTGCAGGGAGAGGTTAAGGTCTATCCCACGACGGATGATCCTGCCCGCTTAAAAAAGATAAAAGAGATCATATTGGATGACGGAAAGGAAAAAAGTCTGCTTCATTTAAAAGGCGTTAAGTTCCAGAACGACAGACTGATCCTTCGCTTTGAAGAATTTCAGACACGCGATGATGTGGAGCGTCTTCGCAAAAAGGAGCTCTTTGTCACCAGAAAGAATGCGGTGCCCTTAAAAAAGGATGAATATTATATTTCGGATCTTGTGGGACTTCGGGTAGTTGATGAAGACGACGTCGAAGTCGGCGTGATCCGTGAAGTTTTGCAGACAGCCGCAAATGATGTCTATGAGATTGAGAGAACAAACGGAGAGACACTTCTTTTGCCTGCGATCAAACAGTGCGTGCTGGATGTGGACGTGGAAGGCGGCCGGATGAAGGTACACGTAATGGAGGGGCTCTAAAGGGATGAAGTATTACTGTATGACACTTTTTCCGGAGATGGTCGAACAGGCGATGAATACGAGTATCTTAAAACGCGCGATCGAGAGTGAGAAGATCTCTTTTAAAGCCTACGATATGCGTGACTATACGGAAAACAAACACAACCGTGTGGATGATTATACCTATGGCGGCGGCGCCGGCATGCTCATCCAGGCACAGCCGGTCTATGACTGCTATCAGGCGATCAAAAAAGAGCTTGCTACGCCTTCCCACCGGGTGATCTACGTAACGCCGCAGGGAAGCGTTTTTGACCAGAAAAAAGCAGAGGAACTCTCGAAAGAGGAAAATCTTGTCTTCCTGTGCGGACACTACGAGGGGATCGATGAAAGGGTGCTGGAAGAGATCGTAACGGACTATATCTCGATCGGTGATTATATCCTTACCGGAGGAGAGCTTCCGGCACTGGTGATGATGGATGCGATCGCGAGACTTGTACCCGGCGTATTAAACAACGACGAGTCGGCCAATACGGAATCATTTTCCGACGGGCTGCTCGAATATCCGCAGTATACAAGACCGGAAGTGTGGCGCGATAAAAGAGTGCCGGAGGTACTTTTAAGCGGTCACCATGAAAATATAGAGAAATGGCGCAAAAAACGTTCGGAGGAAAGAACGAGGGAGCGCAGACCGGATTTGTATGAACCATATATGGTAACAGAAAGAGAACGTTTGGCAAAAGAGGAAGAAAAGAAAAGTCGGAGGAAGCGAAAAAATCATGCAGATCAGAACGGAGAATCTATGTAAAGTATTTCGCAGACTGGTAAGTGAGGAAACGGCCGAGGGGGGCAGAAAGCAGAAAAGGACAAGCCGGTCGGAAGAGTTTTACGCTGTCGATCATATTTCAATGAGTGCCGGCGGCGGTGAGATCTTAGGAGTGCTCGGACCGAACGGAGCGGGAAAGACAACCCTTCTTCGTATGCTCGGAACCATCATGGAACCG
>CALDIE010000026.1 GCA_937901625.1 uncultured Lachnospiraceae bacterium | reverse complement strand
TACCACTACGATTTTGAGAGCCTCCACGACATTCTGGAGGACCTCCTGAGCCCCACCCGTCAGTTTCTCAAGCTCACCATAGAAGGACTTAATTTCGAAAATGAGCGGGTGAATTTGCGTTCTAGCTGCATAGAAAAGGTTTTCGTATCTCGGATAATGTTAAAAAAAGATCGGTGTGGAAATATATCCGCAGCGGAAAAGATGGGATTGTCGATGGCGCAGGACGAAGGGACTGTGCCATTTTGTCATCTTTTGAGGATAAGGAAGTTATCTCCTCTCTTCGAAGCGGTCGTGATCCGGGAGTGATCGTCATTGCGGCCAACGATCTGTTGTCGATCGGAGGTCACCCGGTGAGCGTCCAGGTCTCGATTTTGATCGGGACTTTAAAGGATAACGACTCTATATCCCTTTTCGAGCAGGAAAAAAGAGGGTATAATGAACAGGAGTTAAAAACCCTTGTCCGACAGGCACAGGCGTCGGCGGATGTAGCGGATATCGAGATCACCGGGATTCGGACAGAGGTTATAGAAGAACTGAACGAACCATGTATCACCGCTGCCGTGATCGGATACAAGGAGGTCAACGCAGGCGCGTCTGACCGGACAGGGATCCTAAGCAAAACGACGAATGTCCGCAGATCAGATACCGCCGGCATACCCCTTGCGGTAGTCGGGGAAGTGGGACTTTCCGGGACGCTAAGCCGGATCCGTAAAGACAGAGAGATACTTGCAAAGCGCCTGTCACAAATGTATCTGAACGAAGCAGTAAGCAACTGCGAAGGGCTTCTTTCCCTAAGGGAAGCCATGTCTGCCGTAAAGGAGTTTTACCGGAACAGTGATACCGAAAGTACATTGCCTGAAACAGATCCGATACAGATAGTCGAGGGCGGGATCTTTGCGGCCCTATGGAATTTTTCACAGATTCACGACTGCGGACTGCGGGTGGAGCTAAAAGAGATCCCCATCCGTCAGGAGACGGTGGAGGTTTGCAATATACTGGATATCAATCCCTATGAAATGTATAGCGGCGGCGCGGTGCTGATCGCTGGCGAACGCTCGGAGGATCTGGTAAAGGATCTTTTGGAAAGAGGTTTTGCGGCGGCGGTGATCGGACATACGACCGGGGATCATGACCGCCTGATCTTAAATGGGGATGAAAAGCGATTCTTAACGCCATAGTGAGTTGAAATAATACCGGAAGAGGGGACCGACATTCGGTGCCGGAAAGGATGGAAAGCATGTTAAGAGAAGAGATTTTACACGTGATCGAAAAAAACAGCCGGATCGATTTATCCGAGCTCGCGGTACGCATAGGCGCTACCGAGGAAGAAGTATTAAACGAGATGCAGACGATGGAGGAAGAGGGTGTCATCTGCGGATATCACACGATGATCAACTGGGAGAAGACACCGTATGAGAAGGTGACGGCGCTTATCGAGGTGCGCTGCACACTCCAGCGCGGACAGGGATTTGACGGTATTGCGGAAAGGATCTATCAGTATCCGGAAGTCAACAGCGTCTATCTGATCAGCGGCGGCTTCGATCTGCTCGTTACCCTTGAGGGAAAGACGATCCGCGAAGTTTCGTCTTTTGTATCGGATAAGCTTTCCACCATGGAAAATGTTTTAAGTACCGCAACCCATTTCATCTTAAAGAAGTATAAGGATCACGGTACAGTTATGACCAAAAAAGATTCTGACGAAAGGATGATGATCACGCCATGAGGAACCCCTTAAACAGCAAAGTAGAAGCTATCAAGCCCTCCGGAATACGGAAGTTTTTTGATATAGTAACGGAGATGAACGATCCGGATGTGATCTCTCTTGGTGTGGGCGAGCCGGATTTTGACACGCCCTGGCATATCAGGGATGAGGGTATCTTCTCTCTGGAGAAGGGGCGTACCTTTTACACATCCAACTCCGGATTAAAGGAATTAAAGATCGAGATCAGCAATTACTTAAACCGCAGGATCGGCGTACATTATGATTTTAATCATGAGATTCTGGTGACGGTCGGAGGATCCGAAGGTATCGACGCCGCGCTTCGTGCCATGGTCGATCCCGGAGATGAGGTTTTGATCCCGCAGCCCAGTTATGTATCCTACGAACCTTGTGCACTTTTAGCCGGTGCAAAACCTGTAATTATAGAATTAAAACCCGAAAATGACTTCAAGCTTACATCAAAAGAAGTTCTGGAAAAAGTTACAGAGAAAACAAAAATTCTGGTTTTGCCGTTTCCTAATAACCCG
>CALDIE010000025.1 GCA_937901625.1 uncultured Lachnospiraceae bacterium | reverse complement strand
GTGCTCTTCCGATCTGAGATCGGACGGCTGATTAAGATTATCAATCCCGGCACACTCTTTCATGTTGATGCCGTTCAGGGATACGGAAAGGATACGATCTACCCCAAACAGATGAAGGTGGATCTGTTAAGCGCCAGCGCCCATAAGATTCACGGACCGAAAGGGATCGGATTTCTCTATGTCGGGGAAAAGATCAAACTTTTGCCGATCCTGTACGGAGGAGGGCAGCAGGGCGGTATGAGATCCGGTACGGAGAATACGCCGGCCGTCGCAGGATTCGCACTGGCGGCGCAGAGGATCTACGCCACATGTAAGGAGGACCGGGAACGGTTGCTTCGTTGCAAAAAGAGGCTTTGTGAAGGGATAGAGACGATCGGAAATGTTAAGATCAATAACCCTTTGGGAGAAGAGGGGGCGCCTCACATCGTCAGCGCATCTTTTCCGGGGCTGCGTTCGGAAGTTCTGCTTCACGCGTTGGAAGAAAAGGAGATCTATGTATCGGCGGGAAGCGCGTGCGCGGCACATAAAAATACGCCCTCCGGAACGCTTACGGCAATCGGGCTGCCAAGGGAGTACGCGGATTCAACGATCCGTTTCAGTATGTCCGTGTTTACCACGGAGGAGGAGATCGATGAGACGATAAGCGCTCTTAAAGAGATCGTGCCGGAGTTGAGGAAATATACGAGAAGGTAGAAAAAAGGGGTTTTTATGATTCCGTTTCGAACAAATGTCATTGTATTTATCATAGAGTATCTGTGTGTTGTACTGCTGGAGATGATATACGCGATTTCCCGATACGGGCTGGAAAGAGCCGGGCTGGTGGCGATCGCGTTGCTTCCTGTGTTGATCGTATCGCTGATCGCGTTGAATATGGACAGGGAGAACCTGGTGATCCGCTGCCTTTATATTTCCGGTATTTCCACATACTATTACATGAGTTACGCGCTCGGAACACAGAGCACATTGGCGTACATGCTGCTTACCATGGCAGTGACGATCGCGCTTTTCATAAAACCACGGCTTTTGATCGAGTATGTCGGCATTACAATGACGATGTTGATCCTGATCCTGATATTCCAACAGGACAAGATCGAGGAGAGTATCAACACCAATATGTATGTCACCTACCTGATGATGTACGCGTTTGCGTGCGTGACCTTGATGTTTATCGTAAATGGTGTGGAACATTACAAACAGGAGATGGAGGAGAAGAACGAGGTGGCCAGGGAGGCGCTCGAGGCAAAGTCCAATTTCCTGGCCAACATGAGCCATGAGATCCGTACGCCGATGAATGCCATTTACGGTATGGCGGAGCTTCTCGAGGAACGAGATTTCGGACGGGAGGAAAAGGAATATATCGCAACGATCAAGAGGTCTTCCGAAAATCTTCTTTCCATCATCAACGAGATCCTGGATTTTTCCAAGGTTGATTCCGGAAAGATGGAGATCATCGAGGAACCATATGATTTTAATGATCTCTTACAGGATGTGGTCACGATCATTGAGTTTCGTATGCGCGATAAGGATATCCGGCTGTGTCTGGAGATCGATTCCAACACGCCCAGAGAGCTGATCGGTGATGAAAGCCGCATCCGGCAGATTTTGATCAACATCTTAAACAACGCCGTAAAGTTTACCAATCAGGGAACCATTACGCTCTCTATTTTGTGGAAGCCGAATGCCCCCGATATGGGAGGGGATCTGGGATATCTGCAGATCGATGTGACGGATACGGGTATCGGTATCGCGGAGGAAAACCTGGATAAGCTCTTTACCGCTTTCGGTCAGATCGATGCCAAAAAGAACAGGAACGTTGAGGGCACCGGTCTGGGGCTGGCGATCTGTAAGCGGCTTACGGACAGTATGGGAGGTTCGATTTCCGTAAAGTCCAGGCTGAAGGAAGGCTCCACATTTACCGTGCTCCTGCCGCAGAAGGTCTATGACAGTACGCCTTGCGATTACAAGGCAAAACAGGATATCATGTCCGTTTCGAGAGAACGCTTCCGCGCTGACTTTACAGCGCCGAAGGCAAAAGTTCTGATCGTCGACGACAACCGTGTCAACCGTCAGGTGGCCCAGGAGTTAATGAAACTCTTTGGCTTTGAGGCGATGTTGGCGGAGAGCGGCCGGGAGGCGATCGATCGGGTAGAGAAAAATCTTGTCTCTTATGATATAATATTTATGGATCATATGATGCCGTATATAGATGGCGTGGAGGCTACCAGACAGATCCGAAAGCTCGAAGGCGATTATCCGAAAAAGGTTCCGATCGTAGCGCTTACGGCCAATGCCATTAAGGGTGTGGAAAAATCATTTCTGGAAGCCGGCATGAATGATTATCTGCCCAAACCGATACGTGTGGAAGAATTGGCGTCGATCTTGCGCAAATGGCTTCCGGACAACAAGATTCACGCGGCCGGAACAACGATAGAAGAGATCGAAAGAAGGGAAGCCCAAAGAGACTGGTCGGATGCTTCCGAGGAGGAGATCCTGGCCGGACTGGACGGGATCGATACCGCGACGGGTATACGCAATTGCGGAGGCAGCGTCGGAACCTACTTTGAGGTGCTAAAGACCTACTCCCTTTCCAATCTTCTGCATTTGTTAAATGACTACTACGAAAAGGAAGATCTGGAGAATTACGCGATCACAGCGCATTCGATCAAGGGAGCGAGCGCTTCGATCGGTGCTCTTGATGTGGCGGATAAGGCCTATTCACTTGAACGGGCCGGCAAACGCGGAGATATCACCTTTATCTGGGATCACCACGACGAGATGGCGGAAGAATATACGGACATTATTAAAATGCTGAAGAAGATATTCTTCGGAACGGTCTAAACAATATATGGAGAGGGAGAATAGTCTATGTTTCGAATTGCAATTTGTGATGACGAGGCAACCTCACTGTTGATCATCAAATCTCTGACTGAACAGGTGATGGTGCAGGAAAAAATTTCTTTTGAGATCCAGACTTTTGACGACATGCTCAAGATGACGGAAATCCTTACCAGACCGGGACGGCCGTTCGATGTATTGCTCTGTGATATTCTGGCCAGCGGAATGAACGGGATCGAAGCGGCGCACAAATTAAGAGACCTGGGAGAGCAGCTCGATATCATCTTTATCTCCTCCACGGCAGAATATGCGCTGGACGGTTATAAAGTGCAGGCTCTGCGCTATTTAAAGAAGCCCATTGAACCCGATATGTTAAGGGAAGCGCTGTTGCTGGCTTACCGGAAGAACCAGTACAAAGAGGGACTTTCCGTTACCTGCGAGGGCAAGCTGTATAACATTGATTTCAAAGATGTGATCTATATGGAAAGCCAGGCAAGGGATGTGGATATCACGATCGCGGACGGCAGGAAACTGACGACGCATATGAAGATATCGGATATGGAAAAACTTTTGCCGGAAAATCAGTATTTCCGCTGTCACAGATCCTATATTGTCAATCTGGATCAGGTGGAAAACATCGAACGCTACCAGGCGACGATGAAGAACGGGGAATTGATCCCGATCAGCCAGCAGCTCTACTCCGAGATGAAAAACCGTATGTACAACCGGGGTCAGAGATAGTTTTTTGACAGGAAGAATCGACCAAAGGAATGGTAATAAATATGTTTCAGGCATTGCTGATCAAATACGCGGAGATCGCGATCAAGGGAAAAAACAGATATCTGTTTGAGGATGCGCTTGTCGCGGGGATGCGTCGCGCCTTAGCCGATGTGGAAGGATCTTTCCATGTCTATAAAACCCAGGGAAGAGTTCATGTGGAACTGGGAGAGGGCAGCGATTACGACGGAGCCGTGGAGGCGCTTCAAAAGGTATTCGGTATCAACGCGATCTGTCCGGTACTGGTACTGGAGGATGAAGGCTTTAACAGGCTTTCGGACGTGGTTTGCGATTATATAAGGCAGATCTATCCCGAAGGAAATAAGACATTTAAAGTAAACGCCAGAAGAGCCAGAAAGAATTATCCTTTGGGATCCATGGAGATCAATGCGCGTCTTGGTGGGAAGATCCTGGAAGCTTTTCCGGATATGAGGGTGGATGTGCATTCACCCCAGGTGAGGATTAATATCGAGATCCGGGAGAAGATCTATGTATATTCCATATCCATTCCGGGAGCCGGCGGTATGCCTGTCGGAACCGGCGGTCATGCCATGATGCTCTTATCGGGCGGGATCGATTCTCCGGTAGCCGGTTATATGATCGCCAAAAGAGGCGTGGTTCTGGATGCGGTTTACTTCCATGCGCCGCCTTATACCAGCGAGCGCGCCAAGCAGAAAGTGGTGGATCTCGCGGAGATCGTAGCCCGTTACGCGGGACAGATCCGCCTGCATGTGGTGAACTTTACGGAGATCCAGAAGTATATCTACGAAAAGTGCCCGCACGATGAGTTAACGATCATCATGCGCCGGTATATGATGCGTATCGCGGAGAAGATCGCGTTGGAGTATGACTGCCAGGCACTCGTTACGGGTGAGTCCATCGGACAGGTGGCATCCCAGACGATGCAAAGTCTTCTGGTGACCAATGAAGTGTGTCATATCCCGGTATTCAGACCTCTGATCGGATTTGACAAGCAGGAGATCATAGAACTCTCGGAAAAGATCGGCACTTATGAAACTTCGATCCTGCCTTTTGAGGATTGCTGCACGATCTGGGTGGCCAGGCATCCCGTGACCAGGCCGAACCCCGGGATCATCCGCATGCATGAGGAGAATCTCAAAGAGGAGATCGACCGCATGTTTGAGACGGCGGTGACATCCAGAGAGATCATCATGACGGGGAAGTAAGGGTCTCCGGCAGCAGGATCCAAGAAATGGTAAAGTGATTTACACAAACAGGAAAGCAGGGATCGATTCCCTGCTTTCTGAAATAATAGATCAATAATTATGTGTTCCTGCGATCAGATGATATAAGGAGCCAGGATTTCCATGATGGAAGCAGTCTTCTCTTCGCCCTCTACATGAACGGAGAGCTCGATGGGCTTGGAAAGATCCAGACTGAAGATTCCCATAATGGACTTTGCATCAATGACATATCTTCCGGAGATAAGATCAAAATCTTCATCAAACTTGGAGATATCATTTACGAAGGCTTTCACCTTGTCGATGGAATTTAAAGAAATGTGAACAGTTTTCATGACTATTCCCTCCTTTTTTAGTTTCATAAGTTAATATTAGTGCAAAGGGGAAAATAAGTCAATCCGGAAAACAACGACAGTAAGGAGGATACTTGTGGATAACCGCAGTCAGGATGGGACAGAGAAAAAACGCGCCGCATTGCACAATCTCGGGTGCAAGGTAAATGCATACGAAATGGATGTAATGGAGGAATTGCTTCGGGAGAGCGGTTACGAGATCGTTCCGTTTGAGGAGGACGCGGAGGTCTACATCATCAACACCTGCACCGTTACCAATATCGCGGATCGTAAGAGCCGGCAGATGCTGCACCGGGCTAAAAAAGCACATCCAAACAGCATCGTGGTGGCCGTTGGCTGCTATGTGCAGACGGATCTGGAAGGAGTGTTAAAAGACGCCGGAGTCGACCTTTGCATAGGTAACAACAAAAAGGGAGAGATCGTTTCGATCCTTCGGGATTATCTGAATCTCAACGATCCCGTCGAAAAAGGGACGGATGCCAAAACCCTCGATCATACGTCCGTGATCAATGTAAACGAAAAATGCGAATACGAAGATCTGCTGTTAAAGAACACGACGGATCGCACCAGAGCCTACATTAAGATCCAGGACGGCTGCAATCAGTTCTGTACCTATTGCATTATACCTTTTTCCAGAGGGAGAGTCAGAAGCCGGAAAAAGGAAAAGATCATAGAAGAGATCAAAGGTCTCTGTACGCGCGGCTTTAAGGAATTTGTCATAACGGGGATCCATGTCAGCTCCTACGGAAGCGATATAGAACACCCGGATAAGCGCATGATGGCCAATCAGTTTTCCGAAAAATACTTACAGGATCTTTTGCGGGAGGTGGAAGATATTCCGGAGGTGCAAAGGATACGTTTGAGTTCCCTTGAACCCAGGATCATGACGGAGGAGTTTGTAAGGTTTTTAAGCGGGATGAAAAAACTCTGCCCGCATTTTCATTTATCGCTCCAGAGCGGATGCGACGCTACCTTGAGGCGGATGAACAGACAGTATACAACGGAGGAGTTTTTGCAGACGGTGGAGAGACTGCGCCGGTATTTTGATCAGCCGGCGATCACGACCGATGTCATTGTCGGTTTCCCCGGAGAGACAGAGGAGGAGTTTGCGCAGACCAGGGCTTTTTTGGAGAAGGTGAACTTTTATGAGATGCATATCTTTAAATACTCGAAAAGGCGCGGTACGTATGCAGCAGGTATGAGCGGACAGTTAACCGAAGCGCAAAAGGCAAAGCGATCGGATGAACTGGAGCAGATCGAGAAGCGCTCATCCGAAGCGTTCAGGGCTTCTTATACGGGGAAGTGCTGTGAGGTATTGTTTGAGGAGACCAGGACGATCGGGTTACAGACGTATCGGACCGGTCATACGAGGGAATACATTAAGGTGGCGGTGATCTCGGAGGACGATCTTAGCGGGAAAATATGCCCGGTACGTCTGACCGGCCTCGTGGAGGGAGAGTGGATGGGAGGCGTGCTCTGTTAAGCGCGCACAGGCAGAATCAATTGTATAAATGGCGCAAACAGTGTATAATAACACTGGTCTATGCCAAAAAGCAGGGGCAGAAACGGTATTTCAGAAAAGAAAGGGTTAATACATATGGGAGAGATTTCGAATATCAATAATACACAGTTTTTTTCCAATGTTGTGAATGAGCAGGAGAACAGCGTAAAAAAGATCCTGGAGGAAGTATATGACGCTTTGACGGAAAAGGGTTACAATCCCGTCAACCAGATCGTCGGGTACATCATGTCCGGAGACCCGACCTATATCACCAGCCACAAGA
>CALDIE010000024.1 GCA_937901625.1 uncultured Lachnospiraceae bacterium | reverse complement strand
GGCGGCGATGCCGGCGGGGTTGACCACATCGTGGATCTCGTCGGTGATCTTGAACTTCTCCCCGCGCAGGCGCTCCAGCTGCCGGTGCTCCATGAGCAGGAGATAGCGGTCACGGTCAAAGCGGCGCAGGATACCGCTGAAGCCGGAGCACCACTGCCCCAGCTTGTCCTCCACGGCGTCCCGGATGTCGTTCTTGACGCGGTCGGACTGGTTCTTGAACAGCTCGTCCAGATTGTCGATGATGATGACGCCGGCGACGGGGCGGGTGTTCTCATATTCGATGCGGATGTTGTCGTAATCGGTGACGTCCACCCAGTAGGTGATGCCCATAAAGACGACGCTTTCCGTCCCGGCCTCCTGCTCCTTGTCGGAGTGGATGATGCTGTAGTAGTGGGGAGCGCACTCCTCCAGGTAATCGTTCAGATCCAGAACTTCGGAAAAACTCTCCGTTTTCCCTTCCACGCTGAGCACCGATCCGGGAATATTGATCTGACGGATCTGATCGAGCGCGGACTGCTTGCCGGCCACATAGACCGCCGTGTGATCCGCGATGATATTTTCGGAAACCGCATACCCTTCGGCAACCGTTCCGGATACATTGTAGACGATATCCACCGCCTTGGTCGCCAGGATCGCCGCGCTTATGTTGACGGAGGAGATATTCATCTTTAAGTTCGGATGCTCCACACGTTCGCCGTTCGCGTCATACAAGCGGATATCCGCGTTGGTCGATACATCCGCGGTACGCCCCGATACATTGACACTGCATGCTGCCGTAGTAACCCGCTCCATCACCGATTCCGGTCCGGATACACGAACGGTATTCTGCGTGGAATTGATATCTCCGACCACATATCCGTCTGCCGGTTCTCCTACCACAACGATCGACAGAACCATATGCTGTACTTTCTGATCCTCGATGCTGAGCGTCACCGACGCGTGATCCGCGCGGATATTATCCCACTGCTGGTTATTCTTATTGGTGGAAAGACTGATCGCAAGCGTATTCATCAGCGTCAGGTCTTCCATATCCGCCACCGCTTTGATATTTTCCTCACTCAGGGAATCGATCACGGAACGCTTTCCCGTCACCGTAACATTCACTACATCGGTATTGTCCAATACCTCATATACCTTGCCCTGATCCGTAAGCGAGCTCTCATTGATGATCTCTACCTGGATACCGCTGAAGGTGGTTGTGATCACGGGATCATCGATATTCACTACGATCAGCCACAAGGCAAAAGCAATAAAGAGTGCGGCGAGCTTTAAGCCGAGATTATGCGTCAGCTTTTTTTTCATGGCGCTCCCCCCTTACCCAGTGGAAGGTTCTGCGGCTCTCTTCCTGCGGCTTTTCCTGAAGGATCTCCAGTTTTTCCCGCAGGCCTTCCTGATTAAGGCCGCTGAATAATTCTCCCTGATAGGCCACACTGACCTTTCCCGTCTCCTCGGAAACAATGATGGTCATGGAGTCTGTAGCCTCCGAAATGCCCACGCCGGCACGGTGTCTGGTTCCCAGAGCCTTACTTAGGTTTCTGTTATCAGACAACGGCAGATAGCATGTAGCCGACACCACACGATCACCGCGAAAGATCACGGCTCCGTCGTGCAGGGGCGTATTATGTTCAAAAATATTGATCAGCAGCTGGCTGGAAACAAGCGCGTCGATCGCGATCCCGGTCTTTTCGTATTCGGAAAGGGTCTCGTGATTTTCGAGAACCATCAGGGCACCGGTCTTATCGCGTCCCATGGCAAAGGACGCCTTGATCACCTCGTCGATCATTCGATCCGAATATCTCTCCGTTCCGTTTTTATTCTCCGTTACCAGAAATCTGGAGAGAACGGTCTTTTGCCCGAGCTGCTCCAGCGCGCGTCTTAACTCCGGCTGCAATACAACAACCAGTGCCGTTACCGCGATGGACAGGCAGTTCTCCGCAATCCAAAGGATCGTGGACATGTTAAAGATTGCCGCAAGAAGCAAAAATCCCAGAATTACAATAAGCCCCTTCAACAAGGACCATGCTTTGGTCTGTTTGATCCAGGCCAGGATCCTGTACATCACAAACGTGATGATGAGGATCTCCACAATGTCCGTAATGTGAATCTGGGGCATATGTATCGTCGAGAATAAATTTTCAACAAATTCGTTCATCTGACTGATCATGTAGTAACGTTTGAGCTTACTCCGCGCTCTTCCTCTCTGCTCTTGCTCCGGCTGCGGTCATCCGCTGCGCGCGATCCGCAGTCCTACCCTTCTGTGCGTCTGTGTGGGTTTTTAAGATCATCTCATCCGGGATATCCTCTCCCGGCAAAACAATGCGTTTTGTGGTGGAACGTCTTACCCTGTATTCATTGGCATCTTTGGATTCCGCGCGGGAAGGGGTTTGGGCATCCTCCCGTGAAGACTTCTTTGCGGATGACGCCGTTCCCGTTTCGGGCGCGTTCTGTCTTCCCTTGATCTTTTTTACCTTGCGCTCAGCCAATGATACACGGTTCTTGGGAACTGCTTTGACATAGTAATAATACTCATCGTCTTCAAACTGGACTTTTTCCGTTCGGGCATAATCCACGTTAAAGACAAAGAATTTCAGGACGATAACGATCAGGACGGATACAAAACTGCCCACGATCAGCCCGCTGACGGAGATATAGGTGCTGTACTTAAGGTCTCCGAGCAGGATGATCAGAATATTGATCAAAGCGCCCGTAACGATGGCGATCGTCCATGCGTGATCGATGGAAAGCCTGCGGAAGAGATAGACTGCTATGATCGTTACGCCAAAGGCCGCGATCATTACCATCATCTCTCTGTTCTTAATAATGGCGTCGATCAGGAAGCGGAACTGCACAATGATCGTCTCCTCTTCCACCGTCGACAGACTTGCCGCGTTTTCCGATACAAACTTAAGGAAATAATACACCACGACCCCGCATCCGGTGGAAAGTACCGCTGTCGGCGTAGCGATCAGACCTGACGCCAAAGGGATCACATAGGGGATGCGGCACAGACAGCAGATCGGTGTTAAGATCAAAAGGATGCTGTCCTGCGGCGAGAAACGGAAATACAGTAAAAACATCAAAAGGAAAATGATCCCCATCACAACCACCACTTCAAGCGACAGCGCATACAGATGCAGCAATATGATCAGGGAATCCAGCAGGATCATCAGGGTTACAGGTAAAAAAGAGCACAGCAAAGCCAGCACCAGAACGATCGCCGTGTTGCCCAAAGCCGATGCGTAACCGATGTGACGGTTGATGCAGATCAGCGCCACCAGCTCCAGAATAAACTTTAAGGTCGGTTTGCAGAAGTTCTCATACCTGACGTAAAAATATTTGATTTGTTCCCGTATCACCAATAATTGTGCCATCTTCGCCTTCCCTTACTCCCGTCTTTCTCTCTTTTTTGAAGCGAAAGAGCCGGTATTTTTTCCGTTTGCCGCATTCTTCCCCGATTTCTTCTCCGTTTCCTCTTTTGCGCTGCGGCCGCGTCCCTTCCGGTACATCATACCGAGTCTCCTGAGATTGTTGTAATAAGAACGGATCTCTCTTCTGGCCTTGCGGTAACGTACCACATAGACTACATATGTCACCACGGAATAGCCCACCACAAAAACCAGATAATCAAACATAACTTTTTTTGCAAATCCCAAAATATCCATGTCGTATACGCCGGCCAAAAGGGTCTCGGCATTGTATGCGATATATACGGCAAAAAGCAAACAAAAGGCCACGGTACCATAGATCACCGATTTGATCACTTCCTTGCCGATGTAATCTCCCCGGAAATAGGTACCAATCGCCATACTTTTCTTGCCGTCGTATGCTTCGAAGGCTGCCATCTTCGTCATCAATTTTACTCTGGATTCGCTTAACACAACGCTTTTTCCTCCCTATACCCCGGTTCCTGTCGCTAACGTAACAAAGCAGACCTCCTTCACGCCCGCTGCCATCAAAGCCGCAGCCACATGATCGATCGTGCTCCCCGTGGTATATATATCATCTACGATAAGCGCTCTACATAATTTTACATCATATCTTCTCACTATAAAAGCATTTTTTAGATTTATTTGTCTCTGCGCGGCATTTAGCTCCTTCATGGGGCGCGTATTTACGATGCGTTCCACCATATCCGGATACACTTTGATCCCCAGTTCCTCCCCCAGAGCATCCGCCAGCCACCGGGCCTGGTTGTAGCCTCGAACACGCTCTTTCCCGCGATACATGGGAACGGGAATGATCCCGTCGCACTCCCAGGAGCGGATCTCTCTTCCGAGATGAAGCGCGATCTCACGGCTGTAAAAGTCCGCGTATTCCTTTCGTCCGCTGTACTTGAAACGATAAACAGAATCCCGGATGGAAGCGTACTCGTAGAGGGAACGCCCTCTTGTAAACAGGTGCTTGTGTTTTTTGCAATCCTCGCAGAATTCCCCGTCCTCATCTCCGATCATCGGTTTTCCGCAGCGCATGCAATGCGCTTCCTTCACATAGCAAAGTTTCCCGACACATTCTTCGCACACTTTCCCCGCTGTTTTCGTCACCCTGTCGCAGGACGGACAACGCGGCGGAAAAATAAGTTCCAGCAAGCGATCCTGCGTTTTTTTCATTCCGAAGATCAATTTTTCCCCTTTGGTCAATCCGTCTCCTCCGCATTTATATCCATCTGACGGATCCTATCCCCCAAAGAGGTGTAGCGCCTCTGTATCCGGTCCGTATGGATCATCTGCTGTATCGTCTGTCCTCTGCCTAAGATAATGACGCAATCTCTGGCTCTGGTAACAGCCGTATACAAAAGGTTTCTTGTCATCAAAACCGGCGGTCCCGACAGGATCGGCAATATCACCACCGGATATTCACTTCCCTGGGATTTATGGATGGTAACCGCATAAGCAAGTTCCAGCTCCTCCAGATCCTTTAATTCATAGAATACCTGCCTGCCGTCTTCAAATCCGACCTTCATCATCTGTAAGAAAGTATTGATCTGTAAGATCCGGCCAACATCACCGTTAAATACACCTTCCCCGCTCTCCACCGGGATCCCGTATTTTCCGATGACTTCCCATTCCAGCGCATAATCGTTTTTTACCTGCATGACGCGGTCTCCCTCACGAAAGACCGTATCCCGAAAGACATATTCCGCCTTGTCGTCCGCGGGGGGATTTAAACGCTGCTGCAATACTTTATTTAAGGTTTCCACTCCGAGAAGACCTTTTCGCATCGGCGTCAAAACCTGAATGTCCCCTCCCTCAATGCCCAGTTTTTCCGGAAGGACCTTTGCCACAAGCTGGTGGATATATCCGTAGATCACTTCGGCGGAATCCTTCTCAAGCAGGAAGAAATCCTTATGTTTGACGGAAAGGTCGATCTCCTGCCCCTCATTGATCCGGTGCGCGTACTCCACGATGTGACTTTCGCTCGACTGTCTGTAGATCCTTCGTAAGATCGCCTTGGGAAAACGATCGCAGCCGATCACATCCCGAAGGATCTGGCCGGGACCCACGCTGGGCAGCTGATCCACGTCACCTACCAGGATCAGGCTCGCGCCGCGCGGGATCGCGTGTAAAAGCGCTTTTAACAGATAAATATCCAGCATACTGACTTCATCTACGATCACCACATCGGCTTCGATGGGATTCTCCTCGCTTTTGCCGTAATAAAACTTACCGTTGGTATCCCCGGGATCAGCACCGATCTCCAAAAGTCTGTGAACCGTCTGTGCTTCGAACCCCGTCGCCTCCGTCATCCTCTTGGCCGCTCTTCCCGTCGGAGCCGCAAGTTCAAAACTCTTCTCTGCCGCATCCAGGTAGCGCAGGATCGCGTTGATCGTGGTGGTCTTTCCCGTTCCGGGACCCCCTGAGAGAATAAATACGCCGCTTTGTACCGCTTTAAGCACAGCCTCTCTCTGACCTTCATCCAGCTCGATCGACATCTCCCTCAATACCTCGTCCAGCATGTCCCGGGTTCTCTTTTGCGTCTCCTCGTTCCCGCCGTAATAGCCGTCACGTAATTCCAAAAGTTTCCCCGCGCAGAATTCCTCCGCGCGATAAAAAGACTCAAGGTAGATCCTTTCCTCTTCCTCAAATACCTTCATCACGATGGCGTGATCCATCATCAGATCTATCAAAAGATCCTCTACCGGTCCTTCACTGAGTCCCAGCAGAAACGCCGTTTTGCTTACAAGCTCTGCCTTGGGAAGATAACAGTTTCCCTCTGCGGCAGCCTCCTCCAGGACATAGCGGACGGCACAACGGATACGGTAGGAGGAATCCGCCGTAATGCCGGACTTTCTCGCGATCTCATCCGCCTTCTTAAATCCCACCGCCGGTATCTCATCCGCCAGACGGTACGGATTCTCCCGCATCACCCGGTATATCCCGTCTCCGTACATTTGATACACTTTTGCCGTCAGTTCCCGGCTTAAGCCGTACTGCTGCAAAAAGATCATCGCATCCCGCTGTCCCTTCTTTTCCAGCATCTGATCCGTGATCTCCCTGGCCTTACGCGGGCTGATCCCTTTGATCTCGGAAAGACGTTCCGGCTCTTCCTCAAGGATCCTTAACGTATCCTCTCCAAAGGCCTGTACGATGCGCATGGCCAGTTTTTCCCCCAGTCCCTTGATCGCGCCGGACCCGAGATAGCGCAGGATCGAAGCCGTATCCTCCGGTGCTGTCTCGCGGATCTGTTTAAACTTAAATTCTGTCCCGTACTCCGCGTGCTCCACAAAGTCCCCGTCCAACTCCACGGTACTGCCTTCGTTAAAACCGGCCGCGTACCCGACACAAAGCTCCCGGCCTTCCTTCGTCACCACATACATGGTTGTAAAGCCGTTGACCGGACTCTGAAATCTGATTTTTTCTATGTATCCCTTCAGTGTTTTCACTTCTATGGTCTTCCCTCCGGTTCCATCTTACTACAGCGCTGCCTCCATCGGGACACTGCTTGTAAAAAAAACACCCGAAACTGCATAAATAACACAAAAGACCTTCCGCCGGGAACACCCCCGAAGGCGCGCTTCCCTGCGAAAGGTCACATTTTTCCTGAGATCAGCCTTTTTATTCTTTGTCACCGGCCAAAGACTCGATATAGCGTCCGGTACCGATCGCCACGCAGGTCATCGGCTCATCCGCTGTCATCGTATTGATGTGCGTACGTTCCTCGATCAGTTCCTCGAGTCCGCGCAACATCGCACCGCCTCCCGTGAGCACGATCCCTCTGTCCACGATGTCTCCGGCAAGTTCGGGCGGCGTCTTTTCGAGAACATTGCAGATCGTATCGAGGATCTGCGTCGTCGTCTCGCGAAGAGCCTCCGTCGTCTCATCGGAAGATACACGTACCGTCTCCGGAAGACCGGTGATCAGGTTCCTTCCGCGAACATCCATATAATCCACCTCGTCGCGCTTGAATGCCGTCCCGATATTGATCTTTACATCCTCTGCCGTACGATCGCCGATCAAGAGGTTGTATTTACGTCTCATATAACGAACGATCGCCTCATCGAAATCATCTCCGGCGATCTTGATCGATTCACTCACTACCGTATCTCCTAAGGAGATCACGGCTACATCGGTCGTTCCGCCGCCGATATCCACGATCATATTTCCCTGCGGTTTGGAGATATCGATCCCTGCACCGATGGCTGCGGCTATCGGCTCTTCAATGATCGCCACTTCTCTGGCTCCCGCCTGATAGGTCGCGTCTTCTACCGCCTTACGCTCAACCTCCGTTACCTTACTGGGCACACAGACCGCTATCCTGGGTCTTTTGAAACTGCGTTTTCCGATCGCCTTGGAGATGAAATACTTCATCATCTGCTCCGTAATGGTATAATCCGAGATAACGCCCTGGCGAAGTGGCCTTACGGCTACGATCGTTCCGGGAGTACGTCCGATCATCAGTCGGGCATCCTCTCCGATCGCCTTGATCCTGTTGGTATCACGATCAAAAGCCACCACGGAAGGCTCTTTTAATACAACACCCTTACCGCGGATGTATACCAGAATGCTGGCTGTTCCCAAGTCTATTCCTATATCTGTATAATTCATAACTTTCCTCTTTCCAACAGATTCCGTCCGGCATCCGGCTCTGCCGATGCCCCTTTCATGCAAAACTTTCGGGAGTTCTCCCGCCTCATTCGGGGTTCTCCAAAACAACAGTCATTTTATTATACACGAAGATCACACTTTTTAAAAGCTCCATTACATATGCGGTCTCCGGAGGCGCGATGGGAATGAAGCAGCGCCCTTCCCGCAAGGTAGTGAAACTCATCAAACATACGCCCATGTCCTCTTATAAACGCAGATCCTTACAACATTTTCTTTAAAAACTGTCCCGTGTAACTCTTTTTCTTTTTGGCTACTTCCTCCGGCGTACCGGTCGCGATGACACAGCCACCGCCGTCCCCGCCTTCCGGTCCCATATCAATGATATAGTCGGCCGTCTTGATCACATCGAGATTGTGCTCGATCACCACAACGGTATTTCCGCCGTCCGCTAACTTTTGCAGAATGTCGATCAGCCTCGAAACATCTTCAAAGTGAAGCCCCGTGGTCGGCTCATCCAGAATATAGATCGTCTTACCCGTACTGCGTCTGGAAAGCTCGGCTGCCAGTTTGATACGCTGCGCCTCACCTCCCGATAACTGTGTGGATGGCTGTCCCAGACGGATATAGCCAAGACCCACATCGTAAAGTGTCCGAATCTTATTCCTGATAGAAGGCACCGCCGAAAAGAACTCCAGCGCCTCCTCCACCGTCATTTCAAGCACATCATAGATATTTTTTCCCTTGTAACAGACATCAAGCGTCTCACGATTATATCGTTTTCCTCCGCAGACTTCACAAGGCACATACACATCCGGCAGGAAGTGCATCTCGATCTTGACGATACCGTCACCGCTGCAGGCTTCACAGCGTCCGCCCTTTACATTAAACGAAAATCTTCCCTTTGAATAACCTCTTGCCTTGGCATCCGCGGTCGCCGCGAAAAGATCTCGTATCATGTCGAACACCCCGGTATATGTCGCGGGATTGGAGCGCGGGGTCCTCCCTATCGGAGATTGGTCGATATTGATCACCTTGTCCAACTGCTCCCACCCCTTGATCGTCTTGTGCTTGCCGGGGATAGTGCGAGCGCGGTTCAGCTTTCTTGCCAGCTTCTTGTACAATATCTCATTGACAAGGGAGGATTTTCCCGAACCTGACACACCTGTCACACAAGTCATCACTCCCAGAGGGAAATTCACATCAATGTTTTTCAAGTCTTCGCCTATCTGAGCGTAATTTTTGGCGTATATATCTGGGATTTGATTATTCGCATAGGCAAGAGCAACCTTGTTTGCATTTGCAAGCCGTAAAGTAGTTTCGTTAAGCATCTCCTTGTACGAATCATTTTGCAAGGTCAGTTCTTTAACGGCATTCTTATAGGCTTTTTCCGCTTTGGTTTTATTATCGGGGCTGGCGTTTTTGTAAGCATCGTACAGCTTTTCAAGGTCTTTATTACCTTCCTTCATGTAGGCATCCCACTTTTTCGTGATATCGTCTACCGCCTCGGCGTAAATATCACTGATTTCTCGCTCCATTTGCTTAATCGTTTTGTCAGTCCACTCCCTCGCCTTGTCCGCCATTGTTCAACTGCCCCCTCAGTTCGTCTTCTTCCATTTGGTCGTATCTGCCTGCTTCTTCTTCTGTAAGTTTGTCCAGTATATCATTAATTTCGTCAGGATTTAAAAACGGCAGATGTTTTAATATGGTTTCGTTATCGAGATACTGTGCCGCTAACAGCACCATTTGTGTATCTTCTGCCATGTTGATAATCTTACTGCGCTTATATGTCGGAGAATCCGTGACTCCGATCAACGCAAGCAAGCCATATATGAACTCGGTAACATTCGTTTCGAAGTCGTCGCATTTCAAGGTCAGATTTTCGTAACTGGCCTCAATAGCCGTTGCAGTCACATTTCCTGCCGATATCTTGTCAGTGTCAAGAGCCATAGCGTCACGGTATAAACCATCCCTCAGTTCAGCCAATAATGTTTCCCTTGCATTATACGGCACTTCAAGAGTATGCGCCTCTGCCGAACTTCCTGAATCGTCCACAACAGCCGCCTTTACTGTCTTCATGCGCTCCACAAATTTCACGAGGTCAACATCATCCATGCCACCTGCGTTGGTGATAGTCCAAAGATCGGAAGAGCGTCGTGTAGGGAAAGAGTGTAGATCTCGGTGGTCGC
>CALDIE010000023.1 GCA_937901625.1 uncultured Lachnospiraceae bacterium | reverse complement strand
AATCTTCACAATTGACTTGTTCAGATGCTCATCTGCTGCATCAGAAAGCCTCGCCTATCCGGTTTTTGAGTTATTTTTAAGATATTAAATAGAGGAAAGAGAGTGAAGAGCATCCGACTCGATCAGGGTCTTGAAATGCTCATCAATGCGAGCCTCCATCGGAGCAGCCGAATATTCGTTTTTGCAAAAATCCGATAAGAGCAGGCAGACACGCTTGTAATCCTCGGCTTCATAATAATCCGCATGGAGTAAGAGGTAGTATTTGTCACTTTCCGGATCCTTATACAGGGTGCTGTCGCCGGAAGGATAATCCTTTAAAAGGCGGGCTACGCGGATCACGTCATCCAACTCGTCGAAGACAAAAATCTTATTGGCAAGAGTGGGGGATGACTCTGCAAAACGACCCGATTTGCGCCCGGATCTGTCGAAATCGATCCCCGGAGCGGAACCTGACTTCGCGGAAAGAACATTCTGGAAGAAGTTTGCGATATCCCGTACACCGCCTGTAATATGCGCCTCGATTTCTGCAGTACCCTTATCACTGTCGGATTCATCATTCATGTAGTCGGAAGAAGGGTCATTGTCCGAAAAAGGAAGGATTTCCTCATCTTCTTCCTCCTCTTTCTCCTGTAAGGAGGGAGCAAAGCGCGAGAATCGTGTATCGAGTTCCTCCGGATCCTCCACTTTGGTGATGACAAAAACGACCACTCCGGATTGCATCGGGATCGCCTCGATCATCAGAGGCGTACCGTCCGGCTCGAAGCCAAACTCGAAGTTGGCCTGCTTCATCACGTCTTTAAATAAAAGGTTTGCTTTTTCCGAGCCGTAAGTCAGTTCGCTGAATTTTATATTTCTTTCATCAAGATCGGCCTGTGTTAATGTGCAGCGGATCTGATGTTCATTCATCTTTTCTATCTTCATAGTCTGTCGTCCCTCTTTCTTTAGGGTTTACTTAAGTATAATTTTTTGCGGCCGTTTCGTCAATAAACAGGAGGTAGAGGATTGTGGAGCGGAAAGCCGAAAATATGGTAAAAAAGGCCAAAATGCAAAATTCGCACTGGAAACGGTAATAAAAGCACCGCCGACGGGATTGATAAGATTTCTGCTCCACCGTATAATCATATATGTAGGGTGCATTGCGGAAAACTTTCGCCGGAGAGGAGCGCGTGCAGACGGAAATTCGGAATTATGTAAGGTATCCCCGTCGGGGATGTCCGATCTAAGAGCCGGAAGCGAGAGGCTGTCCGGACATCAGAAAGAAATCGCGTATGTACGCGAAGTCATTGTCTTTCAAGCGGGGGATGAGAGTTCCCCGACAATCGAATTTCTTATCAAGAATCCACTTTTATTTTATCATCACTCAATATTGCAAAAAATACACAAAATCAAGAACTGTCCGGTATTTTTCGTCAGGCGAATCTGCGCACCCTATGCAGCGGCGTAATGGAATACACAAACAGCAGTATACACGATCCGGGGTATTTCACGGATGAAACGCCATTCTTTTGGTGTATATGGGTCGTGATACGCATAGCGTCTAAGAAGAGTCTGGCCGTTAGTAACTACAGTACAGTATTTCAAACAGAGGCCTTCTCAGACAAACAGCCTTATGTAAGCCAAATTTTTTGATGACGCTATTGGCGCTGTCTGCTATAATATGGTACGAATATTACTGCAACAAATGACAGATATGGTTTGTCATTTGTTGTTGTGGTGCTTTTTTGCGGGCTGTCTGAGACAGACGGTGAAAAACGGGCGAAAGGAATTTTGGTTCATGAGACAGGTTCAACAAAAGATCATATCTTTTCTTGTGGCGGTGGCGTTGATCGCGCTGGTCATCCTGATCGCGTTCGGAGGGAGGATCAAAGAACTCAGAGACAGCGGTGAAAGTTTCGGATTTCAATGGTTTCTGGCGGTCCTTTATCCGGATAAGTATTCCTACTCCACGGAGACGAGGGATTTAAACGAGTTTTTCCAGCTCTTTGCGGATGACGATGTTGCCATCATCTTACAGAACGAGAGGATCGATGACAGGGCAAAATATATCGACGGCGTGGTGTATTTTTCGCTTGATACCGTCAGCCGCCTTTTTACCAATCGCTTCTATGTAAATGAAGAGGAAGGCGTATTGCTCTACACTACATCCACGGATGTCATCAAGGTGGAGATCGGAGCGGAGAGCACGGCTTACTATACCTCGGGAGAGAGAACCGCTGTTGATTATGAGATCGCGCGCTTCGGATCGGACGGCGAACTATATATCGCGGCAGACTATGTAAAGAAGTTCGCAAACTTCAGTTATACCTTCTATGAATCGCCCAACCGTATGCAGGTCAATACTTCCTGGCCGACGTACACAGTGGCTACGTTAAAAGGCAATACGATGGTACGTTACCAGGGCGGCGTTAAGAGTGATGTTTTGTGCCCGGTTAACGAAGGGGATACCGTGATCGTGCTTGAGACCATGGAGAACTGGACAAAGATCCAGACCAGAGACTGCTTCATCGGATATGTTGAAAACAGCCGTCTGGACGGATATACGGAGATGCAGGACGTTCCTGTTACAGGGGCATATCTACCTCAGAATGATTATACGGTGACAGCCGACGCCGGAAGGATCTTAGCAGGTTTCCATCAGGTATTCTCACCGGATGACGGAACCAACCTGGAAAGCCTTACGACCAATACCACCGGTATGAATGTGGTCATTCCGACATGGTTCTACTTAAAGGATGACGAGGGCAATTATACATCCCTTGCAAGTTATAACTATGTTCGTTACGCGCATGAGCAGGGCTACCAGGTATGGGCGCTGCTTGAGGATATGACGAATGAGTTTGATGAATATTCACTCTTTTCCTCTTCCGAACATCGCCAGAATCTGATAAACAACCTGATCACGGACGCGACGGAATACGGCGTGGATGGTATCAATATCGACTGTGAGTTAGTCGGCAGCGCTACCGGACCGCATTTTGTCCAGTTCCTGAGGGAACTTTCCATCGAGACGAGAAAGGCGGGGCTGATCCTTTCCGTGGATAATTACGCGCCCAATGAAGCCAACCGTTACTTTAACTACAAAGAGCAGGCCTATGTGGCGGATTACCTGATCCTGATGGCGTATGATGAGCACTGGGCCGGATCGGGCGCAGGCAGCGTATCTTCCATCGACTTTGTGGAGACGAGCGTAGAGAATCTTATCGATCTCGGAGTACCTTCCGGTGAATTGATCTGCGCGATCCCGTTCTACACAAGACTCTGGAAGATCCAGGGTAATGAGACGACCAGTGAGGCTATCAGTATGGATGTGGCACAGAACTGGCTGGATAACAGAGGACTTACAGCTAACTGGGATGACGTGACCTGCCAGTACTATATCGAGTATCAGGACGGTACTTCCCATTACCTTATGTGGCTTGAGGAAGACCAGTCCATCCAGACCAAGTTGACCGTTATCGGTGAATACGATGTGGCCGGTGTGGCAGCATGGAAGCTGGGTATGGAAAATGAGAGGATATGGACGATCATCGACGCCAATACAAAGTAAAGACAAAATAACACAGATACAGCGGGATGGAGGTGTTTGCCTTGGAAACGGGCTTTGCGGATCTGAGGGAATACGGTGAAAAAGAAAGAAAGGATGCCTTTGCACATGCCGGAGAGATCATCCGCAGAGGAGGACTGGTGGCATTTCCGACGGAAACCGTCTACGGGCTGGGAGCCGATGCGTTCAATGAAGAGGCTGTAAAAGCCGTATACAAGGCAAAGGGCAGACCGAGCGACAATCCGATGATAGTGCATATTGCGGATTTTGATGAGATCAACAGCCTGGCAGCGGAAGTAACAGACGATATGAAGAAACTTGCCTGCGCCCTGTGGCCCGGACCTCTGACGATGGTATGTAAAAAGGTCGGGAAACTGCCGAAGGTGACAACAGGCGGCCTTGATACGGTAGGGATCAGAATGCCCGAAAATGAGATCGCAAGGGCAATGATAAAAAATGCAGGAGTGCCGGTGGCTGCGCCAAGTGCAAACCTCTCCGGCAAACCGTCCCCTACAAAAAAGGAACACGTCATACACGACCTTGACGGAAGAGTCGACTGTATACTGACAGGCGATGATTCAAGAGTAGGGATCGAATCGACCGTAATAGATATGACAGGTGATGTGCCTGTGATCCTAAGACCAGGGGTACTTGGAAAAGATACGATAGGTAAGATACTGAACAAGGAAGTCATCGTTGATAAAGGTCTGGTATCTGATGACGAGATACCTA
>CALDIE010000022.1 GCA_937901625.1 uncultured Lachnospiraceae bacterium | reverse complement strand
CAGGGTCGGAACCCCGCATGCTTTTGATGAAAGCGGAGATCGTATCATAATGGTTGTCGCCGTCTTTGTCAAGTACCGTCAATGCCTGACTTCTGCTCAGTTCCAGAAGATCCGGCACTTCCACTTCCGCGGTCTCGGCTCCGAGACTTACTACGATCGTTACTGTCTCTCCTCTGCCGATCTTGGTATCTCCTCTCGGATCCTGGGAGATGACATCATTTCTGTCAAATTCATCCGAGTTCTGCTGCTCTACTTTTACAACAAAACCCTCACCTTCCAGTTTCGCCGTTGCCTCCGCTCTCGAGAGTCCGACTACTACCGGTACGGACACACCGTCCGATCCGGTACTGACATAGAGCGTTACCTCCGCTCCTTTTTCCATGACCGTCTGCGCGGCCGGGGTAGTTGCCACCACGCAGCCTAACTCAACCGTATTGGATTCGACATACTCTACTCTCACGCGAACATCCAGATCGGAAAGCACCGTCTCGGCATCCACTCTGGACATCTTCTGCACATCCGGCATCGTCACCATACCGGAATCCACCAGCGCCGTACCTGCCGTGGTATGCGCGAATATGCTGGCTTTTCCGCCGCCAAACAGACCGATAGCCGTACCGAATACATAGATCACGGCCACGCCGACGATAACTGCGCCGACGATGATCATCACTGTCATCAGAGCTTCCATCCTGGGATCGTAATTATCCTCGAGATCTTCCTTTTTGCGGGAACGTCTTCTGTTACTCTTTGTATTTGCCTTCGTCTGCTTCGAGGAAGACGTATTCTTATTCTTCGTACCCGGAGAAGGACTCTTCGTATTTTTACTCTCTGCCGCGGTCTTTTCGATCCGCTTTACCGTCTCCTTCGCAGGCTTATCCTTCGAGGATTTTTCTTTGGAAGAAGACTTCTCCCTGGAAGACTTCTCCTTGGAAGACTTCTCCCTGGAAGGCTTTTCTTTCAAAGATTTATCCGAACTCTTCTTTGAAGAGGGAGACTTCGAACGGTTCGTCGTTCCAGAAGAGGATTTTTCCTTCTTTAATTCTTTTGTATCATACTGATCCACAGGCTCGTCGATGTACTCAATATATTCCCCGTCGTAATCCTCGACATAATCCCCTTCGTATTCCTCCACATAGCCGCCATCAAACACGTGAAGGTCTTCGTCATAAACATCCTCCTCCGCATAAGGCTCTTCCTCAGGTTCGGGAACCGGGGTGCTGCCCTGATTTAACTGAGCGTCAAAATCATCCCTGCGTCTGGACTGCTGCTTGATCTGACGGATCTCACTCTCGGAGATATCCTTGGTTTCCCCGATATGCTCCGCCGCCTGTATCTTTACAAAATCTTCATCCGGAGTGACTAAGGACTTCTTAAGATCCACGATCAGCTCCTGTGCGCTCTGGTATCTGCGATCCGGACTCTTTTGCGTACACTTCATCACGATCTGCTCTACACTGACCGGGATCTCAGGGACAAAACTTCTCGGAGACGGCATCGCCTCCTGGATATGCTTAATCGCAACGGCCACGGTGGTTTCCCCGTTGTAGGGAACACGACCGGTCAGCATTTCAAAAAGTGTGATACCAAGCGAATAAACATCGCTCTTTTCATCGGAAAATCCGCCTCTTACCTGCTCGGGCGAAGTGTAATGAACGCTGCCCATGACATTGGAAGTAATGGTATTGCTCGTTGCCGCCTTGGCGATACCGAAATCCGTTACCTTTACCTTTCCATCCTTACTGATAATGATATTCTGAGGCTTGATATCTCTGTGGATGATATGGTTGTTATGCGCCGCCTCGATTCCCATCGCCACCTGAATGGCAATGCTGACCGATTCCTTCACGGAAAGTCTGGACTTCTTCTCGATGTAGCGCTTCAGGGTAATGCCTTCCACCAGCTCCATTACAATATAGTAAGATCCGTCTTCCTCTCCTACATCGTATACGTTAACGATATTCGGATGCATCAGTCCTGCAGCTGCCTGGGCTTCCGTCCGGAATTTGGATACAAATTCTTTATTTTCGGAAAACTCCTGCTTTAACACCTTAAAAGCCACATATCGATTCAACCTGTGATCATTAGCGCGATATACATCGCTCATTCCGCCGGTACCGATCTTTTCCAGTATCTCGTATCGTTCTGCAACTGTTATACCTGTCTTGATCATGAATGACTCCTTACACTCTCCATGCCGTCCCGATCGAATCCCTCTCTCCACCGATCTCCTGTTTGCTTATTCTTACTCCATCGACATGATTTCTATCAGATTTACGCTGATATTGTCTCTGCCACCGTTGAGATTGGCCGCCGTGATCAGACGGTTGGCCTTCTCTTCCAAGGTACCTCCGCTTCGCACGATACCCGCGATCTCCGTGTCCTCGACCATATTGCACAAACCGTCCGAACACATTAAGATCATATCCCCCACATGCAGATCTTCTACTTCAAAAAAATCTATATCCACTACATCCAATACACCGATGGCCCTGGTAATGATGTTTTTATCCGGATGGAGTCTCGCGTCCGTGCGCTCTATCTGTCCCATCCTGACCATCTCTTCCACCAGTGAATGATCCATCGTGATCTGGCGTATGTCTTTGCCGATCCTATACAGACGGCTGTCCCCGACATTCGCTACGATCATGCTTTCTTTTTCAAATACAGCCACCACAAGCGTTGTTCCCATACCGCGGTAGTTTTCGTCACTCCCCGCGATATACCTGACCTTGCTGTTGGCGACATTGATGGCATCACGCAAAATACGCACGCTCCCTCTGGCCTGCGAGAGATTGACTTCTCCCACCAGGGTTTCCACTGCGCACTTCGACGCAAATTCCCCGCCTTTGTAACCGCCCATGCCATCTGCTACTATAAACAGATTCGGCAGCGGTCCAACCGGAATTTCCGAGGAAAAAATATAATCCTGATTCTGTTGTCTCAACTTTCCGATATCGGAAACGGAATAGGAAGCAATCTGCATAATACCCTCGTACTTTTTGCCTGTTTTCATCCACACAAAAATAACCCGCTAACAGCGGCTGTAGAAAATATAGCATACTTTTTGTAGCATTTCAACAGTATCACCTGCGTACAAAGCTCATAAAAAACACCTATTGGGCCTCTTTTTTCATCAATTCGTCAAAGTCACATAACTCCATTGGGCGATAATACAAAAATCCCTGCGCTCTGCAGCATCCGTGGGATAAAAGGAAGTCTCTTTGTTCCTCCGTCTCCACACCTTCCACGATGATATCCACCTTTAACTCCCGAAGCATCTCAAGCAGATGCTTTAAAACGATCCTGCTCTTTTCCTTGTGTATATCATCCATAAAAGCCTTATCGACTTTGATCTCGTCCAGTTCTCTGGCAATAAGCATATTCAAGGAGGAATAACCGCTGCCGAAGTCATCCATTGAAATAGTGAAGCCCTCTTGTCTTAACTTTTGCATACGCCCCTGGATCTCCTCTTCGCCGGGAGCAAATGCGCTCTCGGTTAACTCAATCGGAATATATTCCACCGGAATCCCGTACTGATCACGGAATCCGAGCAGCACATCATTTAAATGGTTCTTGTCATAGATATGCATACGAGATACATTAACGGAAACAGGCACAGGGGTACGCCCCTCGTCAAGTATCTTTCTCTGGAAACGGAATACCTGCTCCCAGATGCATTGATCCATATCGATTACCATGCCGTTTCGTTCGATAACAGGAATAAAGAATTCAGGACTCATAAGCTCGCCGTCTTTTTTCCATCTGGCTAACGCCTCCCCGCCGATGACCCTTCCTGTGCGCATATCCACTTTGGGCTGGATATAAGGAACGATCTCGCCGTTTTTGATCGCGCTGACGATATTGCTCTCCACCTGCTTCTCCCGAAGCATGGTGGTTCTCATCTCTTCCGTAAAGAACTGATAATCCGCATAGTATTTACCCTTTACCTCCGCCAAAGCGATCGTTGCGCAGTCTTTCAGGTAATTGACCGCCGGCGCCTCCTCCTCACTGGCGCAGATCCCTATAGAAAGAATGACCTTGTACGCAAAGGGAAACTTTGCCAGGCGCCTTTTGATATCCACTGCTATATCCGCCAGTTCCTGTTTATCTCTCCAGGAGGTAAAGAGGCAGAAATTGTCCGCTCGCACATGGGACGCCACGGTATCTTCTCTCGTTTCGCATAATCCCCTTAAGCAATCCGCGATAAATCTAAGCAGTCTGTCGCCCTCGCTTCGGCCGAGAAACTCATTGACAGCCTTAAACTGCGTGATATCAAATACCATGACCGCATACTTCTGATCAGGTTTTTCTTTTACGATCTCACCCGCTTCATAAAAGAACAGGCGAAGCGCCGGCAGATTGGTCAGGGAGTTATAGTTGGAGGCAGCCCTTACATCCCCTATCTTATTTTTGGAATATTCATATAGCTGATTGATACGATAAAATCCATCATCGGTGTCTTGGATCTCAGAGATCAGAGGCTTGATGGTAAGCAGATAGTTTGCGTAATCATTTACGGTATCATAGTCGTATTCGTCTTCCACATGGAAGAGCATTGTACGACCGTTTAATCCCATGTCAACAGAGACAAAGAGCATGAGCAGAGCGAAAAGTGCATATCCCGCTTGGCGGGACTTGCCGGGCAAAGTATTGCTGCAGAGCACAGACAGCGCCCTGAGTGCCAGATACAGCAGGAAAAAGCTGAAGAGAAACGAATCCCGGAAGGGATAGCTGTTTGGCATTTTGAAACCGTGCCAGAGAATGTTCAGCCTGCTTATATACATTCCGACAAATAATGCTGCCAGCATACAGAGCGCACCGATTTTCTCTCTTGACGGTATCTTTTTTGTCAGGAAAAAAGCGATCGCCAGTATCGACGCAAGGTATCCGCAGTAGATATACGGTACATTTGAGTAGGTGAGGCTTGCGTAAGAGCCGTTTATAAATTGCCGCAGAAAATCCATGACGGAAAAGCTTGTGAATCCGGAGACTGTGACAGATGTGCCGGTGAGTTTGCCGGTGAAAAGATCCAGTACGACCGGTATCAACAAAGGTGCGGAAAGTCCCGCGGACAACAAGCCGCAGAAGATAAAACACGGCATGATCCGGCGCGCGCTCCCAGCAGAAAGCGCCGCGAGGCGGAACAATATGTACAGAACCGTAAACAGAGCGATCATGTATCCGGTATAGTAATTGCACAGGAAAGCCGCGGTCAGTGAGAGAACGAGAAGAAGTCCTTTACTGCCGTTTAACAGCTTTTCTGCGCCGAGGATCACGAGCGGCAGAAGGATCACGCCATCGAGCCACATGAGCGCCTGAGAATAAACGATATTATAGGACATCAAAGCGTAGGAAACCGCCAGAGGAAGAAGTAAAAATTGTCCCCGAGGGGTGGCGAAAATCCGGATCCGGTCGGA